>JANPGA010000023.1:0-35166 GCA_031423735.1 Bacteroidota bacterium
TTTAAAAATTTTGGTTTAGGCTCGCCCGAATTATTAGAAGAAGTGGCATTGGAAAACCGAACAAGTGATCTGAAAAGTTCTTCATTTAAAATAATATTACTAAAATATTCAGACAATAAACTTGATCCTTCTTCAGCTGCATTTCGAGTGCTATCATCTTCATAAACTTCTTTAATAGTTCCTAGCTTACACATTAAATCAGAAAGATCATACTCTAACTCATCCATTGCAAATAATGTGTTCGCTAAAGTTTGTTTACCATTGGGTACAGATTTTATTTTAAAGATCCTTTCATCAGACAATTTAATTACCGAACTAACAGCATCTCGAATTAATGGAGCATCCACTTTGTTAAATAAAATAGGAGAATTTGAATGCACCAATAATAGGTTTACGGGTGTAGCCGAAAACGAATTAAGCGTGATAGAAATTAGCAATGATGTTGCTAATAGAGTTTTTTTAAGGTAATTCATTAAGATGGTTGTTATGTAAGGATTAATAATATGTTGAAAATTTATAGGAGACCATTAAATTTCACAGCGTCGAAATTAGCAAAAAATCAAATGGTGGTTTTGAACTAAAACTTCCCATTAAAATTCAAATTATTTTGCCTTTTACTTGCTTTTGTCACTTTTAGGTGATAAATTGTGGCTATTAACTTCAAGAATAAGACTACCTTTGAGTCGATTTATTACAAAATTGTTTCATTGTATCTTTTATTCACATACTTAAGTTCTAACTTTGCCCTGTAAATTAGATACGTTTACAAAAATTCATAAAAATATACAGTGCTTAATTCTATTTTTGATTTAAAGTTACATTCATGTTAAACATTACATTTGCTTGTATTACTGCATTTATTATCACGTTCGTCGCGATCCCCTCAATAATTCGCGTTTCGGTGATAAAAAATCTTTTCGATGAGCCTAATGAAAGAAAATCACATATTGCTAGTATTCCAACCTTAGGTGGACTTGCCATCTTTGCTGGAGTAGTTTTTTCCTACACTTTTTGGTCGGCAGGATTGGAAAATACATCAACTCAATATATCATTTCTGCAGTTGTTGTTCTCTTTTTTATAGGTATCAAAGACGATATTGTTGAACTTACAGCACATAAAAAATTTTATGGGCAAATAATGGCGGCTACCATCATTGTAATGTTTGCTGATATTAGAATTACTAGTCTTTATGGAATTCTTGGAGTTTATCAAATCCCATATTGGCTTTCAGTAATTGTGACCCTTTTTACTATTCTAACAATTATAAATGCGTTTAATTTAGTAGATGGGATCGACGGTCTTGCTGGTGGGATCGGAGCAATAGCAGCCTTTACTTTTGGATTATGGTTTTATAACTATAACCAAATTGCACTTTGTATCCTTTCATTCTCTCTATTTAGTTCATTACTAGCATTTTTAGTTTACAATTTTTCTCCGGCCAATATTTTTATGGGCGACACAGGATCGTTAATTGTTGGATTAATATTAGCTGTTTTAACAATCAACTTTATTGAGTTAAGTTTTGATGCACTTCCATATGCTTTTCCTTTTAGATCAAGCCCTGCGATGGCAATAGCAATTTTGATAATTCCTTTGGCCGATACTCTTCGAATATTTGTTGTTCGGATTTTAAATGGCCGCTCCCCATTTCAGGCGGATAGAAACCATATTCATCATCAATTATTAGACCTTGGCTTAAGTCACCGTGAAGCTGCTTTAACATTATACTTAGTAAATATTGGCTTCATTCTTACTGCTCTAGCCTTCCGAAACATCTCCAGTTTGAGTCTTTTAATCCTACTTATAGGAATGGCGATATTTTTAGGAACAGTTCCAACTATTATTCGCTACTTCAATAAATCGAAGGTAGTAAACATCAAAATCAGCAAATAATCGATTTCTTCATATCCGATTCATGCACTTTCGCTGATTCTTAGTACTTTTACAAACCTGCAAGTAGGTGAGAGGTCCCTTTACAGTTCTTTATCTGCTTCAGAAATCAACAATTTCTCATAGGAATTACTGTATTTCTTACAGTAAATTTTTTCTATTTCTTAATAAAAAGAGATAGAAAAGCAATGCATTTGTAACTCACACGTTCTATCTTACGTAGAGGTTGAGTTATGAAAAAACTACGTTTGAAACATTTAATAGGATGGTAACTCCTCCTCAATCATTTAGTTATTTTTAACAAATTGAAAATGTAACATTCGCATGTAAACCAGTATTAAAACTAAAGAATGAAATTAACACGTAAAATTTATCTGCTCGCAATGTGTGGGTTTCTGGCTGCCACTCCTTTGCTTGCCCAATCACCAAATCCTCCAATTAGCACTACTTCAACTTCGGTTGAAACATATGATCCAATTGTTGCCGCACTTGATAGTTTGGTTACTTTAAATCATGTTGTACGTTATAATGGACTGGAGGCTAATTGTTTCGATTCGCCAAATGGTAAATGTACAACTGGGCCTAGCTTCAGTGATCAAGTATATGCTGATCGAATCAACAAAATTAATTCACCAATTCCACTTTCTTTTAATCCTTATGTTAAAGGCTTTATTGATCTATATGCCAACCGTAAACGAGGGTTAACGCAACGTGCGATGGGTCTTTCAAATCTTTATTTTCCAATGTATGAGGAAGTAATGGATCGTGAAGGTATTCCATTGGAATTTAAATATTTATCTATTGTTGAGTCGGCGCTTAACCCAATTGCTGTTTCTCGTGTTGGTGCTACAGGTTTATGGCAGTTTATGTATAACACTGGTGTGATGTATGATTTAAAAGTTAATTCTTTTACTGATGATCGTCGTGATCCATACAAGGCAACAGTAGCTGCATGTCAGTATTTTAAGGATATGTATAAAATTTATGGCGACTGGTTATTGGTTATTGCATCTTATAACTGTGGCGCTGGTAATGTGAATAAGGCGATTAAAAGATCAGGAGGAAAAACAAACTTTTGGGAAATTATGCCTTATTTACCTGCTGAAACACGTGGCTATGTTCCGGCATTTATTGCTGTAACTTACGTTATGAATTATTCACGTGAGCATAATTTATATCCAATTGCTCCAGCTTATTCTTATTTTGAAGTAGATACTATCCATGTAAATGATCAAGTATCTTTTTCTGCATTATCTAATCAGCTAGATCTGCCTTTGGATGTGATTTCGTTCTTGAATCCAATTTACAAACGCAATCAAATACCTGGCAATAACGCATATTCTTTACGTCTACCATCGAAATACATTTCACAATTCATGGCAAAAGAAGGTGAAATTTATACTCAGTCAAACTCAGGTCCTAAGCCAATTTTACCTGATTACTATAATCGTAAAAGTGCTAATGATGATCTACTTGCTGACTCAGAAAGCGGAGATTCAGGAATTAAATATGCAACATCTACTAAGCGAGTTAAGAAAACTCATATTGTAAAAAGAGGTGAAACATTAGCCTCAATTGCAGATCGTTATGATTGTAGCACTAAGGAACTTAAGAAAACTAACCGATTACGTTCTACTAAAGTTAAATCAGGTCAGCGTTTGCAAGTATTTGCTTATGTTAAGACTAAAACTTTGGTGAAATCATCTATAGCTAGTAGTTCTGCTAAAAAGGATTCAGGCTTAACTGCAAGTATGTCAACTAAAAAGGATTCGGGCCAAACAACTATTGTTGATGCAAAGGCTAAATCTGACTCCACACAGGAAATAGTTAAAGATGCTGACGACACAACGCAACAAACTACTGCATCTACTATAAAACCATCTACTAAAGACAGAAGTCAAAAGTATATTTATCATTTAGTTCAGCCAGGAGATACTCTTTGGAATATCGCTAAACGCTATGAAGGCCTTACTGTTGAGATGATAAAAGATATGAATAACCTTCATAATGCCAATTTAAAACCTGGTACCCGATTAAAGGTTATTATTAATAGTTAATTGAATAGTAGAATATTCGGTTTTTTTTGAAAAAAAACTATCTTTGCACCCGCTCAGAATAAATTGACCGATGGTGTAATGGCAACACTACAGATTTTGATTCTGTCATTCAAGGTTCGAATCCTTGTCGGTCAACATAAATAGCTCCCCTGAAGTAGAGTGCAAAAACCCTGAAGTAGAGTGCAAAAACCCTGAAGTAGAGTGCAAATGCACACACTTCAGGGTTTTTTTATGCTTATATATTATGGATTCTAAAATTTATCTCTTCAAATCGAAACGTTTGGGATTTAGAAATTGGTTGGACACTGATATTGAATTAATGTCATCAATAAATGCTGATCCAAAGGTGATGGAATTTTTTCCAAGCATTTCTTCTAAAGAAAAAACAATTGCATTTATTGAACGAATGCAACTACAATTTTCGGAAAAGGGATTTTGTTATTTTGCTGTAGACAAATTAGAGAATGAAGAGTTTATTGGTTTTATTGGATTATCTGAGCAAACATTCGAATCATCATTTACACCTTGCATCGACATTGGTTGGAGACTTGCATCAACTGAATGGAATAAAGGATATGCAACTGAAGGTGCAAAAAAATGTTTAGATTATGCTTTCAATATTTTAAAAATAACTACGGTAAATTCTATTGCTCCAATTGTTAATTTGAAGTCACAAATGATAATGGAAAAAATTGGGATGAAAAAACGATTTGAATTTAAACATCCATTGTTATTACAAGATGAAAGATTGCAAGATTGTATTTTGTATGAGATAGCGAATTTTTAATAAGAATATAATTGTATTCTTATTTTGATTTTTTAAACATCGGCTTTTGCTTTAACACTTTTTTATAAACCGGACAATCTTCAACATGTGCCCCAGGAAGATAACCTGTACTCATTAAAAATTCGTTAACGATTTCTCCTCCTGTAAAACGAAACGTTTTTTTAAATACCTTAACCCATTCTTCTTTTGTTAATGGATGATGATGGTCGATCCAATTTTTAAAAGAACCATATTCCTTTTGAAGAACCTTCACTGCTTTAGCATTTTCAATTGCTGCATCAACCTTTAATCGATTACGAATTATTCCAGCATCATTGAGCAATCGTGTTCGATCTTTTTCTCCATATTTTGCAATTCGATCAATATCAAATTGGTGATATGCATTAAAGAAATTATCTTTCTTATTGAGGATTGTTGTCCATGATAATCCTGCTTGATTTATCTCTAAAATTAATCTAGCAAAAAGTTGATGATCATCTACTATTGGAAATCCATATTCTTTATCATGATAATGACGATGCACATTATCTTTTTCGGCACTTGATGCAAAATCGCAATAAGATTTAAAAACTGGTTTCATACTTCATTTTTTTTAATTACAACATTGGGATTTCAATTATTAAAAGTTTTGAATTTGATACTGCCTTTATTTCAAGATTCATTGTTTCTGAAATAGCAATTGCATCTCTTGTATTTAACCTTTCCCCATCAATTACAACTTCTCCTTCCAAAACAAATAAATAAACTCCATTCGTTTCTAAATGCAAATCATATTGCAATAATTTTTCAGCGTCTAGATCTATCAATACAATCCAAGCATCTTGATTAATCCAAACTGAATCGGTATCTTTTTCGGGACTAACTACTACTTGAAATTTATTTTTTCTTTCGGCTACATCAAAAGTTTTTTGTTCATAGCGAGGTTTAATACCATCCACTTTTGGAAAAATCCATATTTGCAAGAAGTTTACTGGTTCTGTAGTTGATGCATTCATTTCTGAATGTGTGATGCCAAGTCCCGCACTCATAATTTGTACATCACCGGCATTAATGATTTCATTTCTTCCTGTATCATCACTGTGCTTTAAGGCTCCGCTTAATGGTATCGAAATAATTTCCATATTCTCATGAGGATGTGCGCCAAAACCTCTTCCTGCTGCTACAACATCATCATTTAATACTCTTAATACTCCAAAATTATTTCGTGAAGGGTTATGATATCCAGCAAAGCTAAAACTGTGAAAACTATTTAACCACCCATGATCAGCATGGCCTCTACTATTGTTTAAGTGAATCGCTTTTTTCATATATTTCTAAAGTAAATTGAAAATTTTATTGTAATTTAAAATTAACTTATCCTCTCATTTTATCTAAAATGCGATTAAGTTCTTGAGCTTCATTCTTGGGAATAGTCTTAAACTGTTTTACCCATTCTTCTGAATGAATGTCTATTTCTGCTAAAAGATCTATGCCTTTTTGAGTAATTAAAATATCAACTTGCCTACGATTGGTTTTGCAAATATCACGCTTAAGCAATCCTTTTTGTCGAAGCTTTTCAACTAATCTGGTTGAATTAGAATTTCGATCGACCATTCTTTCGCTAATATCAGTTAGTCGGGTAGGTTCCTTTTGTGCTCCTCTTAAAATACGTAAAACATTAAATTGTTGAGGAGAAATTCCAAATGGCTTCAACGTTTGAATATGAAGTGCGTCAATCCAGCTAGCTGTATAAAGAATGTTTACCGCTAATTTCTCATATTCATTATTGAACTTCTTTTGCTTTATTGCATCTTCGATTGTCATACTACAAATATACAAAATCAATTGTTGTATATACAAGTTTAGGTCGATTAAAAAATTTCACTGATTCGCTAATATGAAGAAACTTTATTGGATAATTTAAAAAACATTCTTATTCGTGCATAAAACTAAATTCAAAATGAAAAAATAAATTTCTGATTACAGGATTAAATTCATGAAATTAAAATTCTTTGATGATATTCCGATTGAAACTATCTTTATCCTTTATTAATTTCTTCTATGCCATTATATAACGGAAACATCAAAAGTAAATTACCGAAAGTAGGAACTACCATTTTTGCAATCATGTCGGGATTAGCTACTGAAGTTGGAGCAATAAACTTAAGCCAAGGATTCCCTGGGTTTGATGTTGCGCCGGAGCTTATTAGTTTGGTAGATAAATACATGAAAAAAGGATTAAACCAGTATGCGCCAATGCCTGGTGTTCCACTTTTAAGAGAGCGATTAGCTGAAAAGATGGAGAAATTGTATTCTATTCGATACAATCCTGATACAGAAATTACTATCACAGCAGGTGGAACGCAGGCTTTATATGCCGCCATAACTGCCTTTATAAGCGAAGGAGACGAAGTGATCATCTTCGAGCCTTGTTATGATAGTTATGTACCCGCCATTGAATTAGCAGGAGGAATTCCAATACATGTTCATCTACAGCCACCGGCGTATGGCATTGATTGGGAAGAGGTGAAAAAATTGATTAACCACAACACGAGGATGATCATGATCAATACTCCACAGAATCCTACTGGAACAATTTTAAATGCTGATGACCTTTTACAACTAGAAAAAATTACAGAAGGTTCAGATATTATCGTTTTAAGTGATGAAGTTTACGAACATATTATTTTTGATGGAAATGAACATCAAAGTGTAGCTCGCTTTCCAAAACTTGCTGATCGCAGTTTAATAGTTTTTTCATTTGGAAAAACATTTCATGCTACAGGATGGAAAAGCGGTTATTGTATTGGTCCAGAAAATTTAATGAAAGAGTTTAGAAAAGTACATCAGTTTATTGTTTTTTCAGTAAATACTCCACTGCAACATGCTTTGGCAGAATATTTATCGAATGAAAATAATTATTTAGGTTTAAATAATTTTTATCAAGAAAAGCGAGATTACTTTCAGAAACTGGTAAAAGGATCTGAGTTTAAAATACTGCCTTGCTATGGATCCTATTTTCAATTGTTGGATTATTCTTCAATTACAGATGAAAAGGATACAGAATATGCAATACGATTAACAAAAGAAAATGGTGTTGCATCAATTCCTGTTTCCGTTTTTTATAATGAACCTATTGATCATAAACTTTTGAGATTTTGTTTTGCTAAAGAAAACGATCAACTAGAAAAAGCTGCTGAATATTTACACAAAATAAAACCATCTTATTAATTAATCATTATGGGAAAAGATTTACGTGTTACTACACTTCAAACAACACTTTTTTGGGAAGATCCAGTAAAGAATATAAGAAAATTAAATAGGCAACTTAAACCTATACAACGGAATTCGTCGGATGTAATTGTTTTGCCAGAAATGTTTAATACTGGTTTCACCATGAATGCAGAAAAAGTTGCAGAACTTGAGGGTGGATTTACAATGCAGTGGATGAGTGAAATTTCATCTTCTCTAAATTCATCGATTTGTGGAAGCTTAATCATCAAAGAAAAAAAGAAGTTTTATAATCGCTTTATCTGGATGAATCCAAATGGAAGTTATCAAAATTATGATAAACGCCATTTATTTAGAATGGGTGGTGAGGATAAAATTTTTACAGCTGGAAAAGAAAGTGTAGTAATTGAGTGTAATGGATGGGTAATTTGTCCACAGGTTTGTTATGACTTAAGATTTCCAGTTTGGAGTAGGAACAGAATGGAGCGAGATGGTAAAAAAATAATTTTTGATTACGATGTTTTACTTTATGTTGCAAGTTGGCCTGCTGTTAGAAAATTTGCATGGCAACAATTATTGATTGCCAGAGCGATCGAAAATCAATCTTATTTAATCGGAGTAAATCGAATTGGTAAAGATGGATTAGGTTCAACTTATGAAGGAGGAACAACAATATTAAACCCATTTGGTGAAAAGATAAACAAGGCCACCAATAAAAAAGTTCTTGAAACTATTACTCTATCAATGAAAAATTTACAGGAAATAAGAAAAAAATTCCCAGTTTTTTATGACGCAGATAATTTTAAATTAATTTAATTAATTGAAGTTTACTTAACCCCATATTGCGAAAGCAGCCACACTAAGGATGTGATACTTGCAGCACCTAACTCAAGTTCACGTTTACTTACTCTATCGAAGGTATCCAATGCAGAATGATGAATATCAAAATATCTTTGTGGGTCGGGGCTAAAGCCGATTAACATGGTTCCTTGATCTTCTAATGGATTAATATCAGAACCACCATATCCATTTACCCAATCATGTAAACCATATTGGGTAAACATTTTTTTGTATGAAATTAATTTTTGTATTTGAATAGAGTCTCCATTAAAAGTGAATCCTCGTGGGGTAAATCCACCTTCGTCACTTTCAATTGCAGCAATATGATTTTCCCTTTTTTGCTTTGCTACTTCCGCATATTTCTTTCCGCCACGTAATCCATTTTCTTCATTCATAAATGCAACGCATCGTATTGTTCGCTTAGGATGAAGATTGAGCGCTTTAAATAAATTTAATACTTCCATCGATTGAACTACTCCTGTACCATCGTCAGAAGCACCCTGAGCTAAATCCCAAGAATCAAGATGTCCTCCGATAATAATTATTTCATCAGGAAACTCAGATCCTTTAATTTCACCAATAACATTATAAGAAACTACTTCATCAAGAGTAGCGCATGTTTGAAGAAAATAAAAATTTAATGAAGGATCGTGTTTTAATGAAGTACTAAGAAGATCCGCACCGTATGTACTTATTGCACATGTAGGAATTTTTGCAATTGAATCAACATATCCCATGGCACCTGTATGAGGATAATCATCAATAGAAACATTCATTGATCGTACTACAACAGAAATTGCTCCTAATGCTGCGGCTTTACTTGCAGTTGCATAACGATACTTTGCAGATTCGCCATAAGATTCAAAAGGATTTATGTGCTTCGGATTCATTGCATGATTTAAAAAAACAATTTTACCCGATATTTTTTCCTTACCTAGCTTATTCATTTCCTCCCAATCATACACTTCAATCAATTGTGATGTGACACCCTTTTCACCAGTACCTATGCTGCCTCCTAATGCACATATTTTATAGGGTACTTTTTTACCATTTACTAAAGTCCATGCTTGTTCCTTTTCACCGCGTACCCAATGTGGGACCATCATCTCTTGCTTATAAGATTTATCAATTTGTAATTTTGAAAGTTCATCATTTACATATTCAACCGCTTTTGCAGCATTATCAGACCCTGTTAATCGTGATCCAATTGAATTACATAAATGATCTAACCACGAATAAGCTTTCCCATTCGTTAATGCTTCATCGTAAATTTTACGAATAATTAATGAATCATTATTTTGAGCATGTGAGATACATGGTAATAAAAAAGCAAGTAATAGAAATCTTCGAAACATAATAATTTTGATTATAGATCAAAAGTAGTGTTTCTAACTATACAGTCAAAATGAGTAATAAAAACTATTTTTAAAAAATGTAGTAACTACGCTCTTGAACCTTGAATGGACTTTTTATTTACTTGTCCACCCATTTTCTTATAAATGTTCGCGAGTTTGGTCATCACTAAAGTATTGATCGTTATCATTCCTAGGCAAACACTCATTAATAAAAATAGGTTGATATTTAGTTTGCTAAAAACAATTGCCATTCCAACAAAAATCAAATTTATAATTACAATTATAATTGTTGTAATACGATGCCCAAAGCCTCTCGATCCTATCATATGATGAACATGATTTCTATCTGCTCTAAGAGGAGAAACGCCTGTTAAAATTCGTATAACACATACTCTTATTACATCATATACAGGAACAAATAAAACAGCAGCAACTAATGCGGGACTAATAATTGATACTTTAGCATTTGGAATTTCTCTTATATCTAAAAGGTTTATTGCTTGAGTGGCTAATAAAAATCCTAAAATTAAAGAACCTGTATCTCCCATAAATAATTTCGCGGGATGATAGTTATATTTTAAAAATCCAACTAAAGCACCTGTCATGCAGAACGAAAGGATAGCATAATCAGTATATTCAAACTGGTAAAATAACCAACCAAATATTAAGGATGCCATAACTCCTAAACTACCTGCCAATCCATCAATCCCATCCACTAAATTGTATGCATTTGTGATACTAACAATAAATAGAATCGTTACTGAATATTGTAGCCAAATAGGAATTTCATTTATGCCTAAAAATCCATATAAATTAGTAATACGTATTCCACCAAATACCACAATTGAAGAGGCAATAATTTGAAGTGCTAATTTTTTCTTCGCATTCATGTCAAGCAAATCATCAAAAAATCCAGTGAAAAATAAAATCAATGATCCAGCTATTAAATATTGAATAGGCTGATTTGAAAGTTGCTTACTTAGCAATAAAAAAGAAATAATAATTCCAGCATAAATAGCTAAGCCTCCCATTGTAGGAACACTCTCATGATGCAACTTACGGTCATCTGTTTTTTCAAATAAGTTCCACTTTTTACATACATTTATCCACGATGGAATAACCAGCATTGTAATAATTAATGAAATAATAAATGGTAAAAATATTGTCATTAGAAAACTCATAATTATTGCTTCTTAGTTTTTACTACGTGAATTTCAACTCTTCGATTATGAGCTCGTCCTTGCTCTTCAATATTATTTGCTATAGGCATTGTTTCGCCGTATGCAACAGTAATAATCCTATCTTCTGTTAATCCCTTTTTAATAAAAATTGCTTTAACAACATCTGCTCGAGCTTGCGATAAGTTCATATTAAATGTTGCATCACCTTCACCATCGGTATGTCCTGTAATTACTAATTTATAATTACTATTATAATAAACGCTATCCAGTGCAGGCTCTATGATATCTAACTTATAAATACCTCTTACATCGATACTATTTGTAGCGAATTCGATATTTCCACCTGGAACTTCAACAGGAACATTTTCTTCAACTTCAGGACAACCATTTCCACCCTTTTTACCACCAACAAATGGACAAGGATCTTTTGCATCAGCAATGCCATCATCATCCGAATCAGGACAGCCATGCATTGACAACTTTCCTTTTATGTAAGGACACTCGTCAACATTATTCGGAACACCATCATTATCTGAATCAAGAATTATTTCTGTAATTTCAGGAATAGTTGGCGCGATAACAGGAATCGGAGTTGTAACAACTGGCTCAATAGTTTTAATTGGAATCTCAACCTTTGGTTTTTCAACGATTTTAGCTACAGGTATTAGTACTGGTATTACTGATTTTTTTGTTGGTGCTTTCTTATGATGGGTTCCTGTAGGTTTCCCTGGAATTACTTTCTTAACTTTTGCAGGACATCCTTTCATTTTAAATACACCAGCAACATCTGGACAAGCATCTTTTTTATCTTCAACACCATCTCCATCACTATCTAAAGGAACAATAACTTCATTTGTTTTGCTGGAAGGTTTTGTATCCTTCTCTTCTTTCTCCTTCTTAGGAGTTGGCTTAGACTTAACTTTTGCTTTCGGAATATAAGTTAGCGTTAACTCAAAAGCGCCTGGACCACCTGTTAATCCAGAAACATTTACATCGTAACTAACACCAACCATAAAACTATTCATTTGATAACCTACGTATGCTGAAACCGCGTCATCTTTACGATGGAAAACACCAGCTTCAACATGTGTTCGTTCTTGCATTGGTAACTTAGCAATAAAACCATACATCAGTTCTTTTGAAAATTGTTGTTGTTGATACATAAACATTGGAATTAAATCCAATTGCTCATTTACATGAATTCCAACACCACCTTGCATTACCAATTTCCGAGGAATAATATTTGGTGTTTCAATAAAAGTTTCCTTCGATTGATTAATATGTTGAAATGCTGCACCCGCATATGGATGTAGTCTATTGTTCTTTTCTTTACCATATGTCCATAGAAAACCAACACCAAAATCTGGTCGTGTTAATTTGGTATAAGAAAATGTTTCACTAGTTGGATTAGAAGGATTATACCCTTGATCAGGATTATACTGATCATCAAAAGTCATTTTTGAAGGATCAAAACTTTTTTGAATTAACCCAACTTGAATCCCGCTTGCTAATTGATGATTACGATAAGAAACACGATAAGATAAAGTTCCATTTACATATAACTGTCGGATACCTGCATCGCCAGAAGTGTTATTAATTAATGTTGCTCCTAAACCAACTTTACTAACTTGCTTATCAAAAAATATTGACTGAGTAACAAATGGACTAGTAACACTTGCCCATTGATTTCGATACAATCCAGTTAATCTAATATGTTCTACATCTTGACCTGTGGAAGCAGGATTATAATAAGTTGGTATCCTATGAAATTGTGTAAAATGTGGATCTTGGCCATATACGATTACGACTAGCATAACAAATGCTAATGTGAATTTCGAAATAGATTTTAAGGAATTGATCATCGTATTACAGTAATTGATCCTGTTAATTCCTTAGTAATATTTGTTTGATCCAAAATGCGTATTCGATAAACATAAGTTGCATTTTGAACATTTTCACCATTTACTTTTCCGTCCCAATCAGGTCGAGAAGCATCTGTACAATAAATAAGAGTTCCCCATTGATCATAAATTTTCATTTCTTGAAAAGAAAATTGATCCCCACGAACTCGAAATATATCGTTCTTTCCGTCTCCATTAGGACTAAATGTTGTTGGAATAAATAATGAATTATTATTATGAATATTTACAGTTTTAAAAATACTATCACTACATCCATTTATATTTTTGGAAATCAAAATAACATTAAAATCTCCAGTACTTTGATAAGTATAAACAGGATTCAAATTGTAACTTACATTTCCTGCAATTGTTGTATCACCAAAATACCAAACTTGCGAATCTGCATTTGTTGTACTATTCAAAAACACAGTTGGGTAAAGCCCACTTTGAGGAGTAGTTGTTGTTGTAAAACTACAAATTGGAGTAGGAAGAGGATCAACATTTAAAACAGCTCTGCCTAATGATCTACATCCGTTAGCACCAATTGATTCAATAAAATAAGAAACAGAACTTGTAACAGGAGGTGTTTGATAATTATCTGAAACGAGAAATGATGTTCCTCCAACTGCTTTAGTAAACCATGAAAAACTATTTCCGTTGACATTAGGAATTTGCAAATCAACAACAGTTCCTTTGCAAACAGAAGTATCAGAAACATTTGCTAATTGTGGTGCAGAAAAAACAGTAACCAATATTGAATCAGAATAAATAACTCCGTTTGTTTGTGAAATTCCTACTTTATAATATCCACTATCAGTTGCTAAATATTGCTGACTGGTTGCTCCATTAATTGCTAATCCATTATAAAACCATTGATTTCCTGTTGGAAAAAGTGAAGATAATTGAACATTATTTCCTTCGCAAAAAGAAGTTACTCCGTTTGCAGTAAGAAGTGAGCTAGAAGCTATAACAATTACTTGAACAGGTATTGAAGAAACGTTACATCCATTGACTCCAATAGAATTTACAAAATAATTTCCCGCAGTTTTAATATATACTGAGTTTCCAGTTTGTGCATTCGACCATTGATAATTACTTCCACCATTTGCAGTTAATAAAATTGAGTCACCTTGGAATATAGTTACTATTCCTGTTGGTGTAATAGTGGGAATTGATACTGAAAAATTTGTAATAGCAATTGTAGTTGATTTTGTTGAACATCCAAAAGCATTGGTAACGGTTACGAAATAGGATCCTGCTGGAACTTTAATAGTTTGTGTGGTTGCACCTGTTGACCAAATCCATGATGAACCAATTGATGCGGTGAGTTGCAAAGAATCATTTGGACAAATGGTAGTGGTTGTAGATGTAATTGTAGCGATTGGCGACGTTTGAGTTGTAATTACTATTGGTGATGATATGCCTTTACATCCGCTTGAATTTGTGACAGTAACCGAAAACGAACCTGCAGTTGTTACATAAATATTTTGAGTGGTACTATTATTCGACCATAAGTAGGATGATCCTATAGGTGCTGATAATTTAACAGAATCTCCTTGGCATAGCGATGTTCCATTACTTGATGATATAACTGGAGTAAATACAGGTAATACCGTAACAGTAACAGTATTTGATGATGCTAAAGCACCATTTGAATCATATGCTGTACAAGTAAGTATATGTGATCCTGATGATAATCCAGCAATTGAAACAACACCATTCGCTGAGCTTCCAACAATTGTAGTTCCTTCCTTAAAAGTATAATTTGTTAAACCACTCGGGCTGGCATTTAAATGAAGACTGTCGCCAAAGCATAAAGAGGAGTTACCAGTATTAGTTAATGAGATTGTAGTTGGAGATTGGAAAGAAACTTTTCGTATTAAATGATTATTACAATCCGCTACATATAAACATTTATCGAAAGTATTGAAAGTAATTCCTGCGGCATTATTAAAACGTGCAGCTGCTCCAGTTCCATCTACAGATCCACTTAAACCAGGAGTCCCTACATAAGTAGTAACTGCTCCAGCTGAAGATATTTTTCGTATTGTAAAATTATATCCATCTAAAATAAATATATTATTAAAAGCATCAATTGTTACATCCCAAGGATAATTGAATTGCGATGCTAACGCTGTTCCATCTATACTTCCTACAAGTCCTTGCCCTGCGAAAGTTGTTACCAGACCAGCAGGAGTAATTTTACGTAAAATATTATTCCATTCATCTGCAACGATAATATTAAAATTATTATCAAGTTCAATTCCATAAGGATGATTGAAAGTTGCTGCTAAGCCTAGTCCATTAATAGCGCCTGCCACATAAACTGTTCCTGCAAAAGTTGTTGTTTGTCCGTTAAATATTTTACGAATAACGTGCGTATTATAATCTGCAACATATATTGTGTTCCCATCAGGGGTTACTGTTATACCACTTGAAAAACCAAATTTCGCAACACTATTTGCTCCGTTGGTAGTTCCAAAAACTCCTGTTCCAGCTATAGTACTAACAACACCTACACTATTTATTTTTCGAATTTTATAACTCTTTGTATCTGCAATGTAAACATTCCCTAAGGTATCGCATGTAACTCCCCATGGTTCATTAAAAGTAGCAACATTACCAGGTCCATCATTACTTCCTGGTGATCCAGTTCCTGCGAAAGTTGAAACAACACCAGAAGAATTTATTTTTCTAATTAAATTATTATATCGATCAGCAATATAAACATTACCTAATTTATCGGCAGCAATTCCGTGTGGATTATTAAATCTTGCACTAGTTCCATTACCGTTAATATTCCCAACAACTCCAGTACTACCAGCTATGGTAGATACAACTTGACCTTCCGTAACGGAAATACAACTTACAAATATTAATAACGAAAGTAAAATTATTCTCATGCTACAATCGTATTGTTTTCCACATTTGAAATAACTTTCTCTTCATGTTGATTAGCTACTTTTTCGGTTAACAAATCAACAACTGACATGTCGGTTCCTTCGAAAGCCATTGCATACATATTTGTAACTCTTTTCCAAGTATATTTTTCCTTTGCAAACTTTTCTAGTTTTGATGAAATTTCGAATTTCTTAAAATTATCTAGGGTATCGATAATATTTAACAATTCCTCAGCATTTCTAAAATAAACAGTATCATGATTGGTAGTTTCTCGATTGTAGGAAATATTAAACGCTACAACACATAATCCTAATCCCATTGCTTCAACTAGTGAAGGATTTGTACCTCCTGCACTATGCCCATGAATATATAAAGAAGCGTTCGATCTAATAATATTTAATTCAGTTTGATTATAAATTGGATCTAGCAGATGTATATTTGAAAAGGTCGAATATTTATTTTTTAATTGAACACCATAATTTCCATGGTCCCATAATCCAACAATAACTAATGTTTGATTTGGTCGATTTGAATATGCTTCAAGAATTAAATCCACATTGTTTTCGGGTTCGATTCTACAAACATTAAAAGCATAAGGTTTTGAAAGAAAACTATATTTTTGAATTGCTTCGGAAGTCCTTTTTTCTTTTACTACATGATCTGATCCATATTCAATCAACCATGTATCTTTACGTTTATAGCGATCCTCTACATATTCACGAATGATTCGATTATCTGCAATAACAATATCAGAAAGTTGTACAGCTAATTTTTCACAAAAACGAAGTGTCTTCTTTGCAAACCAATTCCATTTCGGACGCTTCCATTCTTGACCGTCAATATTTACTAAAATAGGTTTATTTGTAAATAATTTTACAAAAGGAAGAATCATTGCACCAGAAACTCCTAGTAATAAAAGTACATCGCTATTTCTTATTGCGTGAATTACTGAGCAGATATCATAAATTATACTTTGATAACCATTTGCATTAAAAGGTAGATAAACAAGTTTAGCACCATTAAAAGTAGTAGGTCGGGATTGCTTTTTAGCAAAATACTTTTCACTACAATAAACAGTAATGTCGAATCGCGTATTTAAACGATCAACGAGATGATGTGCTAAAGTTTCGAACCCGCCATATTTTGCTGGTAAGCCTGTTGTGCCTATAATTGCAACGCGTTTATTCCGCATCTTTGATAAGGTAGTTTCTTAAGGTTTTGATCTTATCATTATACTGCAAAACGATAAAATTGGCTATGAAAAAAAGCAGAAAAAACACTTTTGTAAGATTATTAAAAAAATGAAGTGGTTTTTTGATTCACCTTACTGAGATTACGTCGTTAAATACTTCAAAGAATAATATTATTTACTTTTCCATGCTAAAATAAAATGTAAGGTTTTAAATCTATTTGTTCACTTTTCATGATATTGCAAGCAAAAATATAATCTTCACAATACCTTACATTAAATTATAAAAATTGAATTGCAGAGTTTACTTGCTCTTGAAGAACTGATGATTTGAATTTACTTGCAGTTATTTTGGCACCTATTGATAAATCTGAACAAATAGAACTATTTGAAGATATATTATCAATAACTTCATCTAATTCCTTTACCTTTCTTACATCAATGGTATAGCCATTCAAACCAGTTTTTACAAATTCGGAAGGGCCTCCAACGGGTGGAGCAATAACAGGAACACCATAGCACATCGCCTCCAATAATGTTAATCCGAAGGTTTCAATACACCGAGCAGGATTAGTAAGATTTACAACAAGACTAGCTCGCTGATAAAATGGATGTAAATCCTTTTGTACTGAGAAAATTTGTAAATTAAATGGAAGATCTTCATACACAAAATAATGCTGAACCTCAAGCTCCGATGCATTTAAAACTAATTCGAATTTCAATGCAGGATGACGATGAGCTAATGATAAAAATTCATGAACTCCCTTGTACGTTTTGAGAGAACAAACCATTAAGATGCAAAATTTTTCTGGTTGAACTTGGTGATAGCTATATGTTTCAGATTGGCTTACGAATTCATCTGGAAGAGCATTATAAACAACTTGAGATTTTACATTCTTTAGGTGCTCAACTTCTGATAAATAATTAGAAACATATAATACAGTATTCGCAGTTGATGATGCTACATATTTTAAAAACATCTTTAAAGGTTTTGGTCGAATATAACTTTCATGCAAATGATACATTACCTTTTTACCCATTAATTTACCTGATAATGCAGCACCAAAAGGTAACAGTGTATTAACATAAATAATTACATCTTCATTTCGATATTTTAGTAATTGAAAAAATAGTATTAATTGGCTGAATAAAAAAAGAAATAATCTTCCAATCATATTGGAAACAAAATGATAAGGAAAGTAAACTATTTTACATTGGATTCTTGACAAAAAACCTTCGCGATTTTTTGATGTATGTAATACAATTTCATGACCTGCTTTTTGTAATCCTTCTAATGCTTGAGTAAACACCAAAGGACTTCCGCTAAAGTCGTTTAATAGATGAACTGCTATTATTTTTTTTGATTTCATTAAAATCTAACTTGCTTTTTGCATTAATGAATCATATACATCTCGTAATCGTTCTCCTTTTAAATTCCAATCGAATTTCTCTATAAATGTATTTCTTGCCCCTTGTGATAATTCAATATATCTAACTTTATCTTTATAAAGTAGATTTAACGCTGCAGCAAATTGTGTGATACTGGAATCATATCTTCCATAGGCGACAGAAATACCACAACTAGCATCCACAAACTCTCCTGGACCTTCGTTTTTAAAACACAAAACTGGAACACCATAGGAAAGTGCTTCCGCTACTACCATTCCAGCTCCTTCATGTGATGGAAATAAGAATACTTTTGATTGCGTATATAATTTTCTGAAGTCGCTACGATGTAACCATTCAATAAACTGAACAGCATTTCCAAGCTCTAATTCTTTAACTAATCTTTTCAAATACTCCTTTTGAGGACCATCACCCACTAGTATTAATTTAGTTTTAATTCGATCATTAATTGGAAGCTGATGATAAAAACGAGAAAATGATTTTATAGTAATATCAAAACCTTTTAATGGCACAAATCGTCCTGCGGATAAAACTGTAAATCCATCGCTTGATAAATTACTTGGCATCAATGACAATGGAGCTTCAGAACTTACCGAAGGCATATGAATCGTTTGTTTAAGAGAAAGGTGCAAAAGTTTTGCAACCGTTGAATTCATTGTCAATACAGCATCTGCATGATTTATAGTTTGTCGAAGGAAAGGATCGACATTCCAAAAATATTTTTTTAACAACCATTTTAACTGTTCAATGATATATGCTTTACGACCATAAACATGCAATACATAATCCTTAGGAATTCGTGGATGATGACCAATGGGGCCCCAAACAAATGGCTTATTTAAAATCCATAATCGTGAAGGAGTCCAATCATTATGAAAATTTAGATTGTGAACAATATCAAAATCTAGTTTCTTTCGTCGAATATAGTAAGGTAAAAAATATTGCCACAAATAATAATATGGCAAAGCTCCTCTACTTCCTTTCTTCCAAAATCGCATCCAATACGGAAGATCAAAATAAACAAACTGAATATTTGCATAACATGATGATGGATGTTCCTGCATATATTGTTCAATATTTTTTCGTGTGTTTTTACGCACCACGGCAATTATTTTATTGAACCTTGCAATTTGAATTATAAAATTCCATCCCATACCATCTTCCGAACCATGATATGGATTTACTGCATATGCACTTAATAAAATTGTATTTGTTTTTTCCAATGACATGGTATTTATTTTAGATTATCCTACCAACTTTAAGGCTAGCGGTATGGAATCAACTGAATCTCTAAACCGAATTACTTTTGCAGGTACTCCTCCAATTACTGCATTTGCAGGCATACTTTTCGTAACCACTGCACCTGCAGCAATGACACAATTTTCACCAATAATAACACCATCGAGAATAGTAACTTTTGCTCCAATCCAACAATTTCTATTAATGTGAATTCCTTTTCTACTTACTGATTGCAATCTAATAAGTTTGTCATGTTCATTAAACGAATGATTCTCCGGATGACAACTAAAATAAGGTCCAATTATACAATCATCATCGATTGTAAGTCCGCCTGCACCACCTAAATGAGCAAACTCACCAATCCCCACATGTTTACCTATTCGAATAAAATCGCCTAAATCATTAAATGAAAAAGAAACTTTTAAATACGTATTTCCTCCTATCCATGAATGATCATTAATAAATAATCCTTTCTTACCAAAAGCATTTACTTGAACATCATTACCAATTTGAACAGCTTTACCATATTTAAATTGTTTTTTACCTTGAATGAAAACATTTCTTCCAATGAAAATGAAATTTTTATTTCCACTACGAATCATTAAAATTATACCTCTTAAAAGTGCTATGAACTTATTGAACAAAAAAGGCCATAATATTCCGTTACTTACATTATCATTGATTGTAAATAATGGATTCTTCTTTTGACCGAAGTAAATAACAATTCTTCGAATCATGTTAAATTTTCCAGAAAGTAGTTTGACATACAAAAAATGCCATTGGGCAAAAACCTGTGAACTTATGCATCTCTCTCCATTCAACTAATTCTGCGCCGCCCCAATTAACAGGATTGTCGCTGTTATCTAATACCAGCCATCCTCCTGGTTTTACTTTTTTCAATGCTGCACGAATACAATCATTACGACGTGTAAAATCATTCATTGAATCGATAAGTACTACATCATAGTATTCATTCTCCAATCTCTTAAGATCTGTAATTGCATCTGTACCTTGCATTACATTTAGATTGAATCGATTTTCATTATACTTACCGGGATTTGAATGAACAGTTTTAATAATCATTTGTGCCCAATCAACATTATGTTCGTAAGTAGTAAGATTTACGCCTTTCTCTAAAAACCATAATGAGCTATTTCCTCCACCAAGTTCCAATACTCGCATTCCTGGTCGCACTAATTTTTCTAAAAATTTAATTGCATCCAATACAATAAATGGAACAGGATTTTTCATAATAGGAGACTTACGCGCTTGAAAATATGTTTTAACAACATATGGTAAACGAGCAACACTGTATAAAGAAGGGAAATTTCCTTCATAATCTGTAAAGCGTAAACTGGCTTTCAACTGCTCAACATGGCCGTCATCACATTCCCATTTTAATGTTGTACGACCTAATAATTTATCAATAATTGGTTTTTCATAACTTGATTTAACCGTTTTTGCATTTGGTGGTGTAAAGTCTTGACGTTTCATAGTTATAATTTAGTGTTACTTAATATTAAAGTGCTGCCGAAATACATTGTTTCATTACAATATCTAATGTAAGATTGAGATCTGTATTATTAATGACCATATATCTCTGTGTTTTACTGCCTTTACTTAATTCATCGAACAACTCTCTATATTCTGCAGTTAATGATTGAATATCCTCACTACTGAGTTCTCGCTTTCTACTTAAAATGATTTCAGGTGCTGCATATAGAAACACATTAACATTTGGTTTGAAAAGAAAATAATAGAATAGTTTAAGAAAACTTTTAGGAAGAACAATATTCGATCTCTTCGAATCAATGATAAAATCAAAATAATAACGATCGTATAAAACTGTATATCCTCTAAAAGTGTATCTGAAATAAATATAGAATTGCCCAAATAAATAATCTAAGTAGTAATAGGCAAATCGAAACAAGGAACTAATTTTACTATTATTTTTCCCTTGTCGAGGAAGTACTTCTGTTGTTTTTCGCTCTGCATTTTGCTTACCATAACGGATTGAACTTAAAATTGGAAGTATAGATGGGCGGTGACGTAGTACAACAACTCGTTGACGATATTTCATCTGCAAACTTTGTCGTACACTTTCTAATATAGTAGATTTTCCGGAACCATCAACGCCACTAAAAGTGACAATTATTCCTCGGTTATGTATTAGATCACGAATTACATCGGTTAAATATCTTAATGTATTTAAAAACCTAAAAAAGTTACGATTTCCCGGTTGAAGTTTTATTGACTCAACTATTTTTTTTGAATCCTTACCTGTGTGTGAAAACAATTCATCTAATATGTTTAAAGTTAGCTTATATTTATGACATATATATCCAAATATTTCTCTTCTTTCTTCAACATTAAATGATGAAAAATATTGAACATATCGATCAGGAGTATTTGCTCCATTAATTAAATTAAATAAAATAACATATTCAAACATATGTTTGATAGAAGAAACAGAAACACCTTCAGCCGTTTCTTTAGAATGTTTTAAAATATCCTTTGCATCGAGATAAATTACGCCTTTTCGATCAAAACGATGTATCAGATCAACTTCTAAATAAGTACCATCTTTAAAAGAAATATTAACAAACGTTACAAACGATTTTTTATATAAGTGTACCCATTCAATATTTCGACCATTTCTAATTATTTGAATAAAATTTTTTCTATCCTTTTGTTTAATCAATAAATCAATATCCGATGTTTCGGGAATTTCATCAATACTTTTATAAGTAAATTTTAGCATTGCATAATGAAACTCACTTGCAGCGCTAAAGAAATTATGAAGAAATTCTTGGCGATTGTTCATATACTTGAAGCCGGATTGTCAGCAATATGTGTTGATTCTTCTAATGCTTCAAGCCAAGCATCCATCATCCATTGACTCTGAACCAATAACTCTTTTTCATTGATATATTGTCGTAAATAATAACTGACATTAAACAATAAATACAAATTAAAATGTAATAACGAATTAATTTTATATTTATAAACGAGTTGTTTTATTAGAGGAGTTTGTTGCCAATTACAAATGTTTTTCATAACTTCATCATATCCTTTTCTTTGTTGAAGTATTGTAGATTGAAAAGTAAAATGAAAAAGATCAAACAACATAGGAATACCGTTCCTTGCTAATTCCCAATCATAAACATATAATCGCTGGTCATCACAATACATATTCCATGGAGTAAAATCTCCATGAGAAACAGAGACTGGAATTTCATCTGCAACAGAAATTACATTATATAATTTTTTTAAGAGATATATAATTCGCTTTGTTTGATTTGAATTTAATCCATTGTTAAAAAGCATCTCTTGTTTTAGGAATTCCATATTATTGGTAATCGTAATCCAAGCTGAGGTTTCAAAAATTAGTTTTCGTTCATGACTGATATTATAGAGTTCGGCAAGAGCTTTTGAATGAATAGCTGTTATACGATCGGCGGAAATAATTATTCCAGGCTTCACATTACTAATTCGAGCATTCCCATTTATCTTTTTTGACAAGGTTGGAAGACTCAAAGTAGTGAAGTCGTATTTTCCTAATGATGCTAGCATATCAATTTCGTTTTGTACTAGTTTTTTTGATGTATCAGTAACAGGAATTTTAACGAAACCCATACAGGTTTTACCTTTATGTATTTCCATTACAGCTTTCCTTGTAGCTCCTCTTGTTCCAGTAAAGAATGAAACTGTTTCATCCACTTCAATACCGTATTGTTGTTTTACTTGATTTATCAAATTTTGTTGCAGATATATTGTTCCTGATACCAACCTGTTACCTTGACCAAATGTCCATGCTAAATGGCTAATCTGTTTATACAATTTTCCTTTCCAAGTTCCTGTATTATAAAGAGATAGGTATCCAGCTACATTTGAATTCGCTGGGAAAATCCATCGAATAGTTCCATCTGAATTATTGATAAAAAAGTACTTTACAGTGTCATTATTGGAAGAACTCCCAAGTAAAAGTGCATTTCCTGTCTTTTGAAAAGAGCATCCATCAATTGCTAAATCAATATAAAATGCTGAATTATTATCTTCAACTAAAGGTTCTTGTAACAATTTAAAATTGCTTTTGAAAACTCCTGTAAGTCGGTGAAAAGGATCGAAGATGGCTAGCTCCATTTTATTAGGAGCAAATACATCACGAAGTAATATTAAATCAGAAAGATAAATGGGGGTTGATTGCATTTGGCTCAGTACGTTGATTTATACGTGAGGAAATGCCGCTTGGTTCGATACTTATTGTAAAAACAAGCAAGAGGTAAAATAATATTCCATAATTTGTTTCACCAAAGATGCCAAACTCGGTTAACGAATTAATAAGAATTGGAATAAACATTAGTAATGCAACTTTCTTTTGCTCTACATTTTGATATGTAATCATTGCATGCAAAAAGGAAGTTAGTTGTGTAAAAACAAGTAACAATCCTACTAAGCCAAGCCCAAGTAATACTTGTAAAAACGTATTATGAGTCATTGCTCCAGCGTAAGCATTTAACGATTCAAATTTATCAGCATAATCAATCCTCATATAACCAAAACCTAACCAAGGTTCACGTGGGAAATTATAAGTAAGCAAATCACGCCAGAAAGGAATTCTACCAGTCATGCTCAGCACTTCATCAATATTACTTTGTTTTATAAAAATTTGAATTCCAATAAGCGGGATAGCCAACACTATTAAAACTCCCAAAACAATTTTAAAAAATTTAGATCGTTGAAAATATGCAAACACCCCTATTACCAAAAGCATAGATATAAATGAAGATCGTGAACCAGTTAAAAAAAGCAGATACACAATTCCAAATATGATAAGCAAAGTTCGAATACTATATTTATCATTTTTATTGATCAATGGTAATAAAACAGCAATCCCAACTACTAACAACATTCCGAGTTCGTTTGGATTAATAATATAACCTCCTAAACGAGAAACTTCACCTCCATGTGTAAGTCGATAAAATTCATCTGGATTTACAATCATCCCAATACCAAAACCTAAGGCTATTAATACAATTGCTGGAGCTAAAATTTTATTTAAACTAAAATAATCGCCAGGGTAAATAGATTTATATGCGATCAATAATCGAGTGAAAAAAAATACGAAAACAAAATTTTCCATATCCATAAAAAGCTGAAGCATCGAATAACGAATCGAGCTTGTCCATAACAATGAAGCTGCTCCCAATATTAGATATCCTGAATAAAGCCAAATTGGTAATTGATAATTTACCTTATATAACGGGTTATCCTTCCGAAAATGTTGGATAATACATGCTACAATAACTATAAACGTTAATCCAGATCTTAATCCTGCTTTTAAGGCTTGCGTAATTACTAAATCTTCAGATAAAACAAAATAACTGATAATTCTAAAAAATATAATTGCAATTAGAAATAGTCGAAGCTCTCTTGCTGGATTATTATTAATTGCTTTAGCTATCATTTTTAGTAGTATTATTTGGCTTTTACTAAAGATCCTTCTTCGTAAACCTTTGCTAACTTACTTGCAATACTTAACCAATTAAACTCTTCCTTCACCATCAACTTTGCTGCTTCACCCATTGCTAAATGAGATCCATTTTCAAAGAAAACATCAAATGCTCCTAGTGCCTTTGCGATTGAACTTGGGTTTGTTTCGTGCAAATGAATTCCACAGTTTTTCTTTTCAACAAGTTCTCCTACATTTGTTGCTGTACTTACCAAAAGCGGTTTAGTTAATGCAGCAGCTTCTAAAACTGCAGTTGGCGATCCTTCTGATCGAGATGGATGACAAAACAAATCCATATTTGCAATTCGATTAAGTTTATCCTTTCCATAACGCGCTCCCATAAAATGAACTCGATCAACGATTCTATGTACTCGCACTTGTTCTTCCAGAATAGGACGATCAGGGCCATCACCTATTAACCACAATTCACCTTTACCTCCTTCTAAAAGATAAGAAGCAAAACCATCAATTAACAAATCAAGTCCTTTATAATAAATATCTAATCGGCCACAAAATCCAATAACAGGACTATGCTTACGATTCATTTTATGGTAATCAAAAATTAACTCTTCAAAATTTTGACCATTGGGGATAATAATTTTGTTGTCGAGTTTAATAATATTTGAAATATGATCGAATTCACTTTGACCTAAGAAATGAACTTTTTTTGCATCTCGTAAAATCGTTTTTTCATATCTTTGAATATAAAGTTTTTTTAGCCATTTACTTTTATCTAGCGCTATCGAATTAAATGCTCCATGTGGTGTGTATACATACGCAATCTTCATGTCTTTTAAAAGAAGAGTTACTTTATAAAAATCTGCAATGAATGCTCCATGTATATGAAAAATTGTAGAACGAGGTAAACGAGAAATTGCGTATGAAAGATGTGGATCTAAATCACGATAAAATGGTTGAGCACGAAATAATTTTGTTGGGAATTTTCGTGGGAAGACTTCTGTAGTAACATTTTTTGTAATACCCCAAATCTCCACATCGTATCCTAACTCAAATAAATGACTTGCATGATTATGAGCAACCTTATTAACCCCGTTCATACGATTGGGATTGGCCTTTCCTAAAACCAAATGAATAATTTTGCAGGTCATAATCTGCTTATTATACGTCGTATTTATTTTTTAGTTTAGCTAAAGATTGCCAATTCAAAAAATAATAGAACAAAAATTAATTTTAATTATAGATGCTTTAACTCTTTGCGCAAGCTTATCAAATAAATTACTAACGTGATTATTTGCGTAATCATTAATCCAGCAACCACTCCATTAATTCCAAAGGCTTTTATTATTGGATACGCAAATAGAATGCTAAATGCAGAACTTGCAATAAATGAGATAAAAATTAGTTTCGTTTTTTCTAAAGTACGAATTGCATACCGAAGTGGATATCCTAAAAAGACGATAACATATAATCCACAGAAACCAATTAGCAAATGTCGATATTCAATAAAATCACCACCATAACATGCATGTATGATTTCAGTGCTAAAAATGGCAATTAATCCAAGCATCGTTAACGTGATGCATCCCATTTGTAAAGTAAATTTCCATAGATAACGAAACATCATTTCCTTGCCACCGATTCTTTGGAAATTAGATGCACGAGCTGGAATTATATTCTCCATTGCAAGAAATAAAACATGCGTAACACCTACAATATTTTGTGCCATTCGTGTTGCACCAACTGCTTGTGGACCTAAAATAGCACCTGCAGCAATTATAAATAAATTTCCTGAAAACCATTGCAACAATGCAGTTGCTGTTAGCCATTTGCTAAAATCCCAATGTTCAGTTACAACGTCTTTAATATTTTGAAGATTAAATCGTAACTCCTTTAATGACCATAATGCAACTAATGATGCATATAAAAAAAATACTGCCGTAAGTAATAAAACAAATTGTGCATCCATTGATCTCACAAAATGAATACAAAATGCACTTACCAAAACCCCTCCATATGCAATGGTATCAATAATAATAGATACATGTGGCTTTCCAGTAACAAAAAAATATCTTCTAAAAAAATCCTGAAGTAGAAAAGAAAATACCGCTAAAGGAAATGCTAAAATAATACTATTTACATTCCATCCCTTTAACACATATCCCATAAAAACAACAGTTATAAAAGACAAAATCCCCATTAATGAGGCAAATAAAATTTGTTTAATAACTAATGCTTGTAAATAACTTTCTTGCTGAACAGGCGATTTTTTCCCTGTTAAGGTTTGCATTGGTGCAATGATGAATGGTTGATTGATACTACTTGCGATAAGTACACCTATCCAAGCAATACTATAAATACCAAAACCATTTATTCCTAAGTACCTCGCTAAAACGATACTCGATAAAAAACTAAATCCACTTACTATAGCCTGATCCGCGTAAACTAGTATAGAACTGTTACGCTGTAAAAGTCGGGGTATTGAAATTGAAATACTCATATATTACTACCAAACAAATAAATTTGTAAGCTGAGGGGTTGTTCGTTTAGTTATTGAAGCTTTTAATTTTCCTGTGCTAATATAACCTGTATGATTACGTTTTTCTTTCATAGCATTTAAAACAAAATGTACTTCCTGTAGTCGATATTCCTCTTTAATTATTTCTGCATTTGCAATCAATTCATCCCGACCAGAATCTGCACGAACAACATATAAATTCAAATCACTCCATTTCATAAATGGTATTGCATCTGTGTATTCTCCTACTTCAGGAGTATCAATAATTACAGCATCGTATTGACTTTTCAACTCATCGATTATTTCCTTAGTACGTTGCGTGGCCACTAAATGTCCTAATGGAGAACTCTCCATGCCTGCAGTAATAATATCCAAATTCGGAATTGATGTTAATTGAATTACATCTTGTATTGAACGATGATTTATATAAACTTCACTAATTCCTTCTGATCCACGAGCATCAAACAGTTGTCCTAAACAAGGTTTATAGGTGTTCAAGTCGATCATAATAACTTTTTTGTCCATTGCCGCAAAAGTTCTTGCTAAATTTGTTGCAACAAATGATTTTCCCTCTCCACGTCTAGTACTCGTTACAGTAATAACCATCGAATCATTAGAATTTCGATTCATCATTATACGTGTACTTAATGCAGTAAAAGCTTTATACGCAGGTTCCTCTTTTCTTAACTTCTCAATTTGACCAATAACTGGAATACTACTATTTGGTGATAAATCTTCTGGTGCATTAACCGTTGGATTTATATAATGACGGAAATATGAAAACACAACACCAATTATTAATCCTAAAAATAATGCAACACCCCAAACTACATTCGTTCGCGGGGAAACAACTTCTAACGGTAATGTAGCAACTTCTAACACTTTATTAAACGATACATTCACCTGTCGGGTGATCATGGCTTCTGTTCGCTTTTCAATTAAAAAGTTATAGATTTTTTCATACAAATAATAATTGCCTGTAAGTTCTTCCAACGTACTTTCCTTTTCAGGAACGCCTTTAAATGTTGCACGTTCATCATCAATTGCAAGATATAATTCATCTTGCTTTGCTAATAATTTTCGTCTTGTATTATTTATACTTTCAACAAGAAAAGCCTTTTGTTGAACAATCTCTGCGTCAACATTTTTTAATCGATCATTATCTGCTGTGTACTTATGAAGCAATTCATCGTGCTCGCGTAGTTTGCTATTTAAATGGGTAACTGCATCTGTAAATAATGGATCTTGTATTGAACCATATTCGGGTCCTGAAAAACGGATTTCTTTATTTTTACGCAAATAATCACTCATGTTTTCTAGTGAAGCAAGTTGCATGTTTAAATCAACCTTTTGAATTTCCAATTGACCTAATGTTTTATACGTTGCTTCAGTAGCTTGAGGAATATTTACAATATCATTTTTAATACGATAATCTTTAATGGCATTACGAGCATTTTCTAATTCAAGACTTACAATCGCTAATTGCTGATTAATAAAATCAACAGTATTTCCAGCAATATCTTTTTTATCTTCTATACTTTGATCAATATATGATTGTGCAATGGCATTCACCATCTTCACTGCCTTTTCAGGAATTGGATGTGAATAATAAACCTTAATAATATTTACATCCTTATCAACCGCTTTAACTAAATAATCTCTTGTTAAATATTTATTCGTTAATGCATTACTCGAATAAACTATAAATTTCCAAGGTGCAGCTAAATATTGATTAGTTCTATATTTAATAACGGCTTCGTTTTTATGAAGTGTTAAGCAAACACCTCGATCACAAATCTCCTTTTCAAACTCTCCTTCTTTTTCTACCTCAGTACCGATAATACTATACGTGATTTTAAATTTATTTCCTGATACATAACGAAACTCATAGTCACGATTATAAAAAGTACTATCTGAAATTTTAAAATCAACTTTGAATGGTGTTTCACTATAAATTTCTTCAGTCTTTAATTCACCTTCTTTATAATACTCCACATAAAAATCTAATCGTTCTAATGCTTTTTCGAAAAAATTTTTGGATTTTAAAACCTCCACTTCTGTTTGAACTTTATTGTTGCTTTTAAAAACATCAAAGTCACGATATAAATTGGAACTCGCCATTCCTTGTTGTGGATCTTCTATTTTTAAAGTAGCACTTGCTTGGTATTCTGGTGTTACCATATACAAATAGCGTGTTGCTACTATACTTGCAATCATGATGCAAATTAGCACAATATACCAACGTTTTTTTAATGGGTATAAAATATGAGATAAGGTTCCTGGTGAGCGCATAATTATTTTTTTGAAACGCTGTACACTAATGCAATTGCTGTAATTAAACTTGCGAGAGGTATTAACTTAGCCGAAAATCTATCGAATTTTTTTCCGCCTGAAGGTGGAATGTAAACTATATCGTTCGGATAAACTCTCGTATCACTTAAGGAGGTATTTGTCATGTCGATAACAAATGATTCTTTCCCTCTAATAATTTTTATTTTAGTTGTCTTGGAATAATCTGTAAATCCAGAAGCTTTTGCAACAAGGTCAGCTAAGCGAATATTATCAGCACTAAACAAATAAATTCCTGCGCGTTGTACTTCTCCAATTATGGTAACTTCATTATTAAGAATTCGCAAATTAATTATCGGATTTACAACAAATTTCGAATAGGCTTTTTCAAGTACACTTTTCGCTTCATTTAAAGTAAGTCCTTCTAACTTCGTAATTCCAATTTGAGGAAGATTCACTTCGCCATTTGCATCTAACATTAACCATTTTCCTGTTTCTTCTTGAACATTATAAATGTTATGAACCGAACCAACACTTAAATCTTCATGACCCCAAATACTAATTGAAATTTTATCGTTGGGTTGCAAAAGTTTCGCTGTTGATTCAGGAGAATCAGTATTCTGTTTTGATGGTGTTGACTTTTGCGAATCATTAGTATGAGAATACAAAACATACTTATTGCATGAACTAAAAATGCAGATGCTGAAAATCAGCAAAAGCAAGGTTCTGGTAAAATTAAAATTGTCACTTTTTGTATACATGATTTTAAATTCAAAAACGAATGTTGAGTAAACACTTCATCTCTTAGCGTAATTAAACTCATTTTGGTACAAAAAGGTTGCAATTTTTCGAAAAGATTACAACAACAAAAATTAAAATTTATCCTTAAATAACTATTTATATACGCAATAAAATGAAATAAGTTACATTGAAATTGAGTTTATAATCACAACGCCAATAATGTTTCTCCAAACTTGAAAAAATTAAACGCAAAAAACAATTCGAGGTGCATTATCATTAAAAAGAATAACTTATTTTCGCATTAATAAGAAACACCATGAACGTTAAAATCATCAATCAATCTCATCACGCATTACCTGGATATGAAACAATTGCTTCGGCAGGAATGGATCTTAGAGCCAATCTTGATTCCATTATAACCATTCAACCTTTGCAGCGTGTTATGATCCCTACAGGATTATCCATCGAATTACCAATGGGTTACGAAGCGCAAGTTCGTCCCAGAAGTGGTTTAGCTTGGAAACATGGCTTAACTGTTTTAAATAGCCCTGGAACTATTGATGCAGATTATAGAGGTGAAATAAAAGTTATATTAGTGAATCTAAGCAATGATGTTTTTGAAATTAAGGATGGTGAACGTATCGCTCAAATGGTTGTTGCTGCCCATGCACGTGTAGAGTGGGAAACAACTACCGAATTAGAAGAAACCGCTCGTGGAGCTGGTGGATTTGGAAGTACGGGGAAGGGGTGAAGAAATTAAAAATGAGGAATGAGGAATGAGGAATTAATCCCCCACTTTTTTAGGCTTGCGTTTTTAAGGTTAGTTGTATTTTCCCTAAAATATTTGAAATGTCGGTTGCATCTTTTAAGAAACTATTTGCTTCTTTAGTTGATAGATAATCTGTTGCTTCAAGTAATTTAATCCAAAAGATTGTTTCTCTTGATTCTTTGTAACTGATGCTTATTTTAGCCTTGAAATCTGCGCGAGATTGTGCGCCTTCCGATTCTTCAACGTTTGCACCAATGGAAGTTCCACACTTTAACAACTGTTTTGAGAGTATGAATTCCTTCTTTTCCTTAATAAGATACTGATAAACCCTGACAATTCGAATTGCGAAGGCGAAACTTTTGTCCTGAATAAGATTGATTTTTGCCATTGTAAATGTTTTTATGATAAAATTGATTTGAAAAATGTTTAAGCAAATAAAGTTCATTTTATTATTTCTACCAAATAACCATTTCAAAACCACCCTCATTAGTAGATAATTCCTAAATTCCTCACTCTTCTCCCGATAGCTATCGGGACCTCATGCCTCATTTATTAACTAACTTATCTATCTTAATAAGTCCTCTCCCGATAGCTATCGGGACCTCATATTACAAGTCCTAATTATCTAATTTCGCAGCATATACTTTCACAATTAGCGATAAATTATTTAAGAAATGAAAATCATCGTTCCAATGGCAGGTATGGGAAAAAGGATGCGCCCTCATACCCTAACAACTCCCAAACCTCTTATCCCTGTTGCAGGAAAACCAATTGTTCAACATCTTGTTGAAGATATTATTCGAATGTGCAACCAAAAGGTAGATGAAATCGCTTATGTAGTAGGTCATTTTGGTGCTGAAGCAGAGAAAAACCTAATCAAAATTGCAGAATCGCTAGGAGCTAAAGGAACCATCCATTATCAAGATACACCACTTGGAACGGCTCATGCAATTCTTTGTGCCGAGTCAGCGTTATCAGGGCCAGTGGTTGTCGCTTTTGCGGATACCTTATTTAGTGCTGATTTTAATATGGATCCCGAATGTGATGGCGTTATTTGGGTGAAGCAAATAGAAGATCCTCGTCAGTTTGGAGTTGTGAAAACAAATAAGGATCAGGTAATTACAGATTTTGTTGAGAAGCCTCAAGAATTTGTAAGTGACCTTGCGATTATCGGGATTTACTATGTTAAGGATGGCGATAATTTGAAAAAAGAATTGCAATACCTTATTGATAACGATATAAAAGACAAAGGGGAGTATCAATTAACCAATGCATTAGAAAATATGAAGACTAAAGGCCTTCGATTAAAAGCTGGAAAAGTTGATGAATGGTTGGATTGTGGAAATAAAGATGCTACCGTTTTTACTAATCGTCGTGTTTTAGAAATTAAATATCCAACCTCTTATATTGCAAAAACAGCAACTGTTACTAATTCTGTAGTTATTGCTCCTTGTCATATAGGTGAACATGTAGTTTTAGAAAATTCGGTTGTTGGACCGTTTACTTCGATAGGTAACAATAGTAAAATCATTGGAAGCGTAGTTAAAAACAGTATTATTAGAGACCACACTTCAATTAAAGATGCTGGTTTAGATAATTCATTAGTAGGAAATCACGTTCATTACAAGCAAAAGCTCAACGATTTAAGCATGGGCGACTATACCACAGAATCATGAACAACAGTAAATTTTTTGTTTGCATAATTGCATTGATGATCGTAATCTCTTCTTGCAGTAGTTCTAAAAAAACTACTGTAAAATCACCTTCATCAAAAAATAATTCTGCTATAACAGAAGAACAGAATGTAGAAGCAACTTATTCGTTTTTTAATGCTGTTAAAGAAAAATTAATTGGTAATCCTGAAAAGGCTGCTAGCGAATTTGCAAATTGTTTACGAAAAGATCCTAAGAATCATGCGGCAATGTATGAGCTTGCATCTATCTATAACGATAATAAAAAATATTCTGATGCATTATTTTTTGCAAAGAGTGCAAATGAGTTGGATCCCAAAAATGAATGGTATGCTTTGCTTCTTGCAGATTGTTACGAGAAAACAGGAAAGCATAATGATGCTGAAAATACGTATCAAAAATTAATAAAAGATCATCCTGATCGTGTTGAATTTTATTTCAACATGGCGGAGGCGCAACTCTATCAAAATAAAATTCAAGATGCTATTAAAACATATGATTTAGCGGAAAAGAAAATTGGTGTTAGTCGTGATTTAATTTTTCAAAAACAACGTCTCTATTTAAAACTTGGTAAAGTTCCCGAAGCTGCAAATGAACTTGAAAAATTAATTAAATCAGAGCCCAATAATCTTGATTATTATTCTTTGTTAGTAGAAGTTTATCAGGTTAATAATATGCCTGAAAAAGCTTTTGAAGTGATACAACGCATGCAAGCGATCAATCCAGAAAATCCAAATGTAGCATTATCTCTTGCAGAGTATTATCGTAGTAAAGGGCAAAAAGCTGAGTCGTTTGAGCAATTGAAAAAAGCTTTTCAAAGTAAAGATCTTGGCAGCGAAACAAAAATTAGAGTACTTACAAGTTATCTTCCATTAGTGGGTGATAATCCTGAGCTGTTAACACAAGCGTTAGAGCTAAGTAAGGAAATGAGCATTGTTCATAAGAATGAAGCAAATCCGCAAGCCGTTTATGGTGACTTTTTAGCAATCAGTAATAAATATGAGGAAGCACGTGTACAATATCGGGCATCTTTAGCGATTGATAAAAAGAATTTACAAGCTTGGCAACAACTTTTAATTGCTGAATCAAACTTACGTGATTTTGTTGCAATGGAAAAAGAAAGTGAAGATGCTTTAGCATTATTTGCTGATCAAAGTATCATCTACTTATTTAATGGGATCGCCAAGATTCAAAATAAAAAATACGAAGAAGCTTCTAAAGTTTTACTTTCTGGAAGCAAAATGGTGGTTGATAATGATGCACAATTAATTGAATTTTATTCAAACCTAGGCGATTGTTTTAATAATTTAAAGAAGTTCGAAGAATCAGATAAGTATTATGATAAAGCATTATTGATTGATCCGAATAATGCTTTTGTATTAAACAATTATGCTTATTATTTATCCATTAGAAAGGAGAAGTTGGAAAAAGCTGCCGAGATGTCGAAGAAATGTAATGAGCTTACGCCAACATCCTCTAATAACCAAGATACCTATGCATGGGTGTTATATGCTCAAGGTAAATACCAAGAAGCAAAAACATGGCTTGATAAAGCGATGGCTGGTGATGGTGGTAAAAATGGAACTATTCTAGAGCACTATGGTGATGTTTTATTTCGCTTAGGACAAATTGATGATGCATTAATTTATTGGAATAAAGCTAAGCTCACAACTGATCATAGTGAGTTTCTTGATAGAAAGATTGCTGACAAAAAAATTTATGAGTAACCA
>JANPGA010000024.1:0-2334 GCA_031423735.1 Bacteroidota bacterium
TGAATATTCAATGCACTCGCAAAATCATCACGACTTGCTTTTAAATCATTTAAGGATGCCTTTACCTGATTTAGTTCTTGAGTAAAATAAACATTGAAAGAAAAACTCAATGCTAATAAAGCAAATGAAGCTGCAACAAGGTATTTATATTTTTGCTGATTACTATTAGTATTATCTGTATTTAATGAAATAATTTTCGCCTCTGGTAAAATTTGATTTGCTTCTTTTTCACTAGCAAATAAGGTATCTCGTATTTGTGCTTTTAAATGCTTTGGAGGTGTAACACTATTAGAAACAGCTAACTCTTCTAAAGCAATTTCTATTGCTTCAACTTCAGCTCTAAACTCAGGATATTTGGCAACTAATGATTCAGCAACTAAGCGCTCTTCTGGAGTAGTTAAACCCAAAACATAGCTTTCTGCTAATCCACTGTCCAAATATTTTTTTACTTCTTCGTTCATTTTGTTCCTAACAATTCTCTTAATTGTATGATAGCTGATCTAATCCTAGTTTTTACTGTGCCTAGAGGCAGTTTTAATTCCTCTGAAGTTTCTTCATGTGTATATCCTTTGAAGTATACTAAGTCTAAAACTTCTCTATAAATATCCTTTAATTTGGATATTGTTTCTTTTAAACCTATATGATCAACTTCTATGGTAGATTGCCAGTTATTATCTACTTCATATACGGACTTATCTATAGATTGGTTTTTTAATTGCTCTTTAAAGTCTTTACTTCGTAACCTGTCAATCGAAGTATTTCGAGCAATATTTAATAACCATGTAAATAATCTTCCTTTTGATGAATCATAACTCTCGAAGTTATTCCAAATCTTAACAAAAACATCCTGCAATATTTCTTGTGATAACTCTTCTGAATTTACCACTTTCATAATTATACCGTAAAGTGCCGATGAATATCGATCATATAACAAATCGAATGCAACCTTATCTCGCTTTTTTAATAGCAGGATTAAATTGGGTTCGTCGATTATACTTTTGGTAGTCATTAATTATTTTGAAAATTTAAAGTACAAAGATATACATTCTATATTATTCAATAGTGTACTCTAAACCACCATTTAAAATGCAGTAAATTATTTCTTTTTAAGTTTCAATCCATAAATAAAAATGGAAAATGCTACTAGTAAACTTACCATTGGAATCGTACGAACTTTAATTTCATGCCACACAGAATATTCTCTTATGGTATCTAACCAAACATAGGTTGCAACAATAAGTAGTAATAATGAGGAATTAAATTTTAACGACTTTTTAATATTGAAATCCTCGAAACAATATCTAATATTTGCCCATTTAATACCTGTTGCTGGAGTTGACTCTGCCCACTTTGTATATTGATGTGGAAATTTTTTCTGTAATATAAACGCTGAGTTAGTGATTGCATAATTCGATAATTGACGCCACATAACTGAAACCAATAAAACATACCAAATATTCAAAGTGTATAGCGATAAACCTATCCAAATCAAAGTGTTGCCTGTTTCTTTTGGGTAACGAATACATTTATAAACCCCAGATTCATTTAATTGCTCTTCCTCATCTGGTTGATTTTTATTTAATAACAATAGGCTAAATCCAGCCAAACAAACAATAATGGAAATTGCACTCGCAATTTGCGCCTTTAAAAAGAAAATCATAGCGTAATTCGCTTGAATTACAGCAGGATAGCTAAAAATCAAGAATAAAACAATTGCAAACCACTGAGATTTAAAGATTCGTGTTTTTATCATCTTTGGATTTTTTATGTAAATAGTTAATTCAAAAAACAAACAATTCCAATTCTGTATTAAATTTTAACTATATTTCGCTCCAGACCTGAATTTCATTTTCTGCAAATATCAGGATGTTATTTAACTTAATCATTAGCGATATGGCGACCGTAAAAAAGACGCGTCCAGAAGCAAAAAAGGCAGTTTCAAAAAAGAAAGCGGATACAAAATCGGTAAGTGTTAAACCTGCAGTTAAATCTGTTAGTTCAGCAAAAAAAACACCTGATGCCAAATCGAAAGTGCCTGTAAAGACTAAACCATTAACAATTGATACAAAATCAACTACTAAAAAAGTTGTAGAATCAACCAAAACTTCAAAAAAAGCCCCCGTTGTGGCCCCTTCATCAAATTCGAAGGTGAAAATTACTGCTAAGCCTTTAGAAACTAAAAAATCAATAGTTACCAAATCTTCAGATAATAAATATAATAAACCCGAAGTCAAGCCAGTAGCATCTGATAAAAAATCTGAAAAGGAATCTTTACCTATTAATAAAGTAAAAAAAGCAGACGATAAATCCACTAAGCAAACAAAAGATTCTACA
>JANPGA010000025.1:0-9252 GCA_031423735.1 Bacteroidota bacterium
ATTTGGAAACAGATTACCTCTTTTTATTTGTTCTTCTATTCGAAATAATGTTGAATAAAAAAATGGTTAATAAATGGAATTCGGAGATTAGTTATTTTTATAAAACCTTCTTCGTATTGGCATCAAAATTCATTTTGGAAAATTGTATCTCTAAAATATTTTAAGTTTTTTTTATCAGATAAAATCACTTTCATTAAATACTTATTATTAGCATTAATAAAGTTTGTGTTGTTAAATAAAAAGTCGTTGTTACAATTAAGCACAACGACTTTTTAAATATCAATTAAATTTTTTTAAAAAACTAGTGACTCACAACAATTTTTCGTGTTGCAACTCCGTCTTTTGTTTTTAGATAAACAATAAAAACTCCTTCGTTGTCAATTTTCAGTTTTAATGTTTTTTGAGTTGATTGTGTTTTTAATATTTGTTTTCCTAGCAAATCAGTAACTAGTATTTCAACATCATTTGATTCCGATGAAATTGTAAATTCTCCATTAGTTGGATTTGGATAGAGCGAGAATAAATTATTCTCTTCTTCATTGTCTTCTATACCTGCAAGTACTCCTGATGTTTTGCCTTGAAAATAAAGTGAAAGAGGGAAATTTCCTTGAGCACCCGTGAATACAGCTGTTGGAACACGAATTAAAAAGCTATGATTTCCAGCTGTAACAGGACCAAGATTAATTCTTCGAATGTCGATAACATCTCCTGGGCACCAGTTACTAAAAGATTGCCACTGGGCATTACTCATTGGAGAAGAACCGTAAATTCCGTTTCCTTGGGTGTTGTATTTGCGAAATGGTTCGCAGGTTAATCTGCCAGGTTTATAAGTTAGTTTTAAAGCATTATCAAAATAAGCATAATGAAACCTTCTAATATATTCTTCACCTCCTGAATTCGAACCATGATTAGATGTTATGAGAAAAAATGCTGCATCAGTTAAATTAGTTGGAACATTAAATGATATAGTTTTAGTAGTCTTGGTGATAGTATCTGTTGCTCCAGTTTGATAATTATTGAAATTATTGTTGATGAACAAGGGCAATAAAAAGTTGGTATTTTGTGTTGGAGCAGGGGCGTTGGTAACAAAATTTAGCTTCCCTCTAAATACATCATTGCGTACCGAACAACCAGCAACTTGAGTTTGTGCTGCATAAGGAACACCGAAAACTGATAATTCAATCCAGACATCAAAATTATTGGTTATGCCTGTATCTTTTAATAGCATAGCAACATTGTCGATGTTGAATGAATATGGGACCGAATCTGGTTGAATGTTTTTGTTGAAAAAGGGAGTAATAAATCTACCTAATTCAATTCGAGGTACACTATCTGGATTGTAGGTGGTTGACCCAAGAGGAGCTAATGCCATAAAAACGTTTCCAATTCTATCATAATTGTCGCATAAGGCTTTTAGCGTTACATTCATTTGCAAACTAGTTCCAATAGATTGTAATTCAGAATTAGTAAGTTTCCTTGCAAATAAATCATTCCTGTGTTTTATCACACCTGCAGGAGGAGGTGGATTTGTAACAATTGCTGCATAGCCATCATAAAAAATTATACTGTCCATAATTGTTATGGTAGTTTGTGCTGATGATTTTAGTGCGTAAACTAGAAATGCCAGAAGAAGTAAATTTTTTTTCATAAGAGATTAATTTATTGAATGCTAGTTTTTTGAAGAGTATTAAGGAGAATATTGAATCTGCCCAAAGCAAATATAGTAAATTCATTTGTTTTCATTTATATTCAATTGTAATATATTCAAAACATTTATTTCAAAGATAAATTAAACAAAAGATTTGATTTATCCTAGGTTCAAAAAGTATTGATTTCAACAATTATAGGAGAATGGTCACTGTATTCTATCCACTTCTTAAAGGAGCCTACTTTTAGATTATTGAGACTTGATAGAATATCTGCTGAAGTAAAAAAATAGTCTAGATGATAAGGTTTCTTTTTATCTCGATGAAGATAAAAAGTTGGATGCTTTTCTTTTCCTTGTTCTTGTGATAAATGGTTATGATAAATGCTGTGAATACATTTCTCCCTAAGTAAAGTTACAACATCGGAATGATTTCCAACTCTGTTTACTCTATCCCAAATTTTATTACTGTTAAAATCACCTGATAAAATTATAGCTCCGTTATTTAAATGTTGATCATAATGTTTAAGAGCCTTCCAAACCTGTCCTATGTATTGATTTTTTTTGTCTGATGGATTATTAGCCCAGATTGCAAAAAGTGTAAAATTAATTTTACCTCCAGTAACTTTTACAGGTGCAATAATTTTATATTCTGAGTTATAATCTTCAACAAGTTCAAATTTATAATCACTGTACGAAAAAACTCCAACACCTTTGTGCAAATTCTCTCCAAACCATAAAACATCATTTGGAACTTTTGTTGAAGGGCTAAATATTAATTTACTTGGATGTTCACATTCTTGTATTATTAAAATATCAGGCTTAAGCTTAAGTATAATTTCTGCTTTTTTTCTAAATGCACCTTGGCAATTCCACGTTATTATTTTCAAAATTGGTTGCCTTTTATGGAATTTAAACTCTTTTAAATTTGTAATAAAAATTTTATTCTTTCGAATCTTATTTAACAAATATAGCAGAAATGAAACCCAATGCGGTAACTTACTTTGTGTAGACTATATTTTGCAAATGTTAATCAGGATCAATTTTAACTATCATGTTATCCTTTGAAATGATTCTTGTTTTATAATGTTAAGAGTATTTCAAATATGCTATCAATTTGGTATAAAACTAATTGCTTAAATTATATGCAGAATTAATAATCACTTCCCATAAATGGTGGTTATGCGATATTTTTAAATGGATTTTTTAGAAAAATGCTGTTAATTCAAATTTTATATTATTGGATATTAGTTATTTATGTTTATTTAATTGTATTTTGTGCTAAATAAATAGTAATACTATTATATTTGCATAAAATACAATCATCATGGATAGTTTGTTTTCAAATTTTAAGATTAAAATAGGTGAGGGGTTATTTCAAATTGACCCATCTGCTAGTAATTTAGGGAATAAAATAATTTTCAAGTCGGTTGATTTAATAACTGAAATTGGATTCGAAAAGTTTACATTTAAAAAACTTGGAATTGAAATTGGTTCTCCAGAAGCATCGATTTATAGATATTTTAAAAGTAAAAATCAATTATTATCTTATTTAATTTCATGGTACTGGGGATGGATGGAGTATCGTTTAGTTTTCGAAACAACAAATATTGTTTCACCTATAATTAGACTTGAAAAAGCGATTTCATTAATTACATCCAACTTAAATGAAAATTTAGTAATTGAAAGTATTAACATTCGAAAGCTTAATCAACTAATTATATTGGAATCTACCAAAACCTATTTAACTAAGGACGTTGACAAAGCTAATAAAGAAGGTGCTTATTTAAATTACAAGCATTTTGTTATTCGTATTTCTAAAATTGTGAATGAGATTAATCCCAATTATAAATATCCTCAAATGTTGTTAACTACAATAATTGAAGGTGCCCACCTGCAAGTTTTTTTTGCTGATCATTTACCTAGCTTAACTAATAAGCAAGACAGTCCTGATTATATAACAAATTTTTATACCAACCTAGCAATTAATTCAATAAACATAAAGTAATGAAAACTCCATATCAACGATTTTGGTTACTGCTTAAGCCTGACAACAAAGAAATTTATCAAGTATATACCTATGCATTCTTTAAAGGCGTAATAGCACTTTCCTTGCCGATAGGAATTCAATCTATCATAAATTTAATTCAAGGGGGAAGTGTTTCTACCTCTTGGATGATATTAGTCTTTGTTGTAACCCTTGGGATTGCAATGGGTGGGTATATGCAATTAATGCAAATGCGAATTACTGAAACCATTCAACAAAAAATATTTGCTCGTGCTGCATTCGATTTTACATATCGGATACCAAAAATTAAATTCGAAGAAATTTATAAGCATTATGCACCAGAATTAATGAATCGATTTTTTGATGTTTTAACTTTGCAAAAGAGTCTCTCAAAAATTATTATCGATTTTTCTACTGCTATTTTGCAAATTATATTTGGTTTGATTTTATTGTCATTATATCATCCATTCTTTATTTTATTTAGTATTCTTTTAGTTATGTTAGTATATTTTATAGTTAAATTAACAATCAAAAAAGGACTTGAAACCAGTTTAGATGAATCTAAATTTAAATACAAAGTAGTTTCATGGCTAGAAGAATTGGGGAGGTCAAAAGATACGTTCAAATTAGCTGGCATTTCAAATTTGCCTGAACAAAAAACCGATGAATGTGTTACGGGTTACCTTGAATCTCGCGAAAATCATTTTCAAGTTCTTAATAAGCAGTACAAACTATTGTTGTTTTTTAAAATTGTTGTTGCATTAGGTCTGTTAATAGTTGGTGGCCTTTTGGTACTTGATCAACAAATGAACATAGGTCAATTTGTGGCAGCTGAAATAATAATTTTGTTAGTAATTGAATCTTCTGAAAAGATTATTTTAAATCTTGAAAATATATTTGATATATTAACATCATTAGAGAAATTAGGTCAAGTTACTGATTTGGATTTAGAAACACAAACTAAAAATTCCTCGTTAAATCATAAAATTGTAAAGCCAATTTCTATTGAAGTTAATAACTTAAATTTTGCGTATCCAGGAAGATCAAAGTTAGTTCTGAAAAATGTAAATTATAATTTTCAAGCTAATAATAGTTATTGTATTTCTGGTAAAAATGGTTCTGGGAAATCAACTCTAATACATTTAATAAACGGATTATATCAACCACATTCAGGAAATGTGTGTGTTAATGGCTTACCAATTGGCAATTACAATATTCCTGAATTGTATAAAGTAATTGGAAATGGCTTATCTGAAGAAACTATATTCGAAGGAACCTTGCTTGAAAATATTACATTGGGTAGATCTTTTGTAAGTATTGAAGATGTTCAATGGGCCGCTGATAATGTATTTCTTTCAGAGTTCATTAAAGAGTTACCTAAAGGCTTTGATACTCCAATTGACATATCAGGACAGAAGCCCTCAAAAAGTATTATTCAACGCATTATAATAGCTCGTAGCATTGTAAATAAACCTAAATTAATCTTATTAGAAAATCATATCGACTTCATCGAAGAAAGTGAGCGAAATAAAATTATCGATTTTATCACAAATAAAAATCATGGCTGGACATTGATTAGCGTTTCAAATGATGTTTATTTACAATCTAAATCCGACATAATTATTAATATGAATGATGGTGAAATTTTGTCCTAACATTTATACAAAAACAAAATGCTTAACATAACCCACAATACAATAAAAGATAAGGGAAGTTTTAAAAATTTAAACTCTTTCCGTATTTTAGATGCACGTGTAAATAGTAGAAAACTAATAAACACACTTTATTTTATTGGCTTAATAGCTCTCATTATTCTTTTTTTACCATGGACTCAAAATATTAGGTCTCATGCAAAAGTCACTGCTCTTAAACCAAATCAACGTCCTCAAACAATTCATTCAATAATTGCAGGTCGAATTGAAAAATGGTTTGTTCAAGAAGGTCAATTTGTAAAAAAAGGTGATACCATTTTATTTATTAGTGAAACAAAATCGGAATACCTTGACCCTAATTTAGTTGAAAACACTCAACAACAATTAACATCTAAAGAATTTGCTGTTAAATCCTATATGGAAAAAGTAAAAGCGAATGATAGTCAAATTGATGCTTTAATAAGTTCTCGAAAATTAAAATTTGAACAAGCTGAAAATAAACTTATACAATCAAATTTAAAAGTAAAAAGTGATAGCGTAGATTTACTAGTTGCCCAAATAAACTATAAGATAGCTAAAGAGCAATTAAGTAGAATGGAGGAACTTTTCAAAGGTGGATTAAAATCACTTACAGATTTGGAAGCTCGGAAATTAAAGATGCAAGAAACACAGTCAAAAGTAATTTCTCAAGAAAATAAAGTTATAAGTTCTAAAAATGAAGTTATAAATGCAACCATTGAATTGAAAAGTATTAATGCTGATTTTAGTGATAAAATTGCAAAATCAGAATCCGAAAAATATGCTACATTATCAAATATGTACGATGCAGAAGCGACTGTTTCGAAATTACAAAACCAATATATTAATTATAGTATAAGATCCGGAATGTATAATATTTTGGCACCACAAGATGGGTACATCACGAAGGCAATCCAATCTGGAATTGGTGAAACAATAAAAGAAGGTTCTGAAATTGTAAGTATTATGCCATCTAATTATGAACTTGCTATCGAAATGTATGTAAATCCGATGGACATTCCTTTGCTGCAAAAACAACAACATGTTCAGATACAATTTGATGGTTGGCCGTCTGTGATATTTTCTGGCTGGCCAGGTATTTCTTATGGCACCTACGGAGGTCAGATCGTTGCTATTGATAATTTTATTAGTGAAAATGGAAAATACCGTGTACTTGTTTCTCATGATAAAGGCTATCCTATATGGCCTAAAGAAATTAGATTGGGTGCTGGAGCAAGTTCCATGACATTACTTAAAGAAGTTCCAATATGGTATGAACTTTGGCGCCAAATAAATGGATTTCCAGCTGACTACTATAAGAAAAATACAACGAATACAAAAGTTGAAAAGCAAAATGAAAATAAGAAGTAATTGTTTATTTATATTATTGTTTTTAGCATTAAATTGCTCGGGGCAATCGGATTCGTTAAATAGATTAAGTATTAAAGTTTTCTTGCAGATGGTTAAACAAAATCATCCTTTGGTAAAACAAGCTAATTTAATTGTTAAATCGGCAGAAGCAAATACATTATTGGCACGTGGAAGTTTTGATCCTGAATTATTTTATGATTTCCAGAATAAATATTTTGACTCAAAAAACTATTATAAATTAGAAAATGGTGGATTTAAGATCCCTACTTGGTTTGGAGTTGAAGTAAAAACTGGATTTGAGCAAAATCAAGGTACTTATTTAAACCCTGAAAATACATTGCCAAATCGAGGTTTATTATATTCTAAAATTTCAGTTCCACTTTTACAAGGTTTAATTATTGATGAAAGAAGGTCATTGCTTAAACAGGCAAAATTATTTGAAGGACTATCTGTTTATGAAAAAATAAATGCAATCAATGAGGTTTTATATAAGGCTGGAAAAGTATATCTAGATTGGCAATTAGCTTATTCAAATCTTCAAGTATATCGAAATTCTGTAGTTCTTAGTCAGGATCGATTTGATGCTATTAGAAAAACTTCGTTGTTAGGCGATCGACCTGCAATTGATACCGTTGAAGCAATTATTCAATTGCAAGATCGAATTATTAATCTGGAACAAGCATTATTAGACTATCGATCAAAATCTTTACAGCTTTCCAATTTTTTATGGATGGATAATGACATTCCTATTGAACTTGCGGATAAAACAATTCCAGACGCAGTTAACGAATTTTATGAAGATGAAAACTCAACTTTTTTAAAGGTTGCCAAAATAGATAGTCTAATCAATGTTCATCCAAGTTTAAAAATAATGGATTTTAAATTAAAACAATTGGATGTTGAAAGAAGATTTAAGCAAGATAAATTGAAGCCTGATTTAAATTTTAACTACAATCCATTATTTAATGCTGAAAATTCAAATTTGAATTATAAAAATAATTATAAATGGGGAATATCTGTGGGGTTTCCTATATTTTTAAGGAAAGAAAGAGGTGGATTACAATTGACAAAGATTAAAATTGAAAACACAAAATATGAAGTTATAAATAAGAAAAACGAATTGTTAACCAAAACTAAATTAACTATTAATGAATTTAGTAGTTACAAAAATCAAACAATTATTTATAAAAAAAATGCAATCAATTATGAGCGATTATGGCAATCCGAAAAACAACTATTTGATTTAGGTGAAAGTTCATTGTTTATGGTTAATAGTAGAGAAATGAGTTTTATTAATGCTAATATTAAGTTGAATGAAATAATCAGTAAAACACAAAAGGCATTATTGGATGTGGAATTTTCTTTTGGTTTATTAAGTGCTAATTATTGATCATTCTATTAATTCCTCATTTTACTAAATCGTGATTATAAGTTTGCAATTTATTCTTTATGTTTAAAAAGTTAGGATAAATTGAATATTATCATTCGTATTTTGATATGGAAAATTCACAAAGTTCCTGTATTTATTTAGTGACTTATTTTAAAAAAATTAATAGTAATTCGCGAATAAATATTTTTATTTAATAACCTAAAATGCTAGAAAAAGTGTTAGCCAATTAAAAAAACTTTATTTTTAAGATTTTAAAAAGCTAACACCTATTATTTTAAATTTAATTAAAGTGTTGTACTATTAGTAAATACAACGGCATTCCAATTGTAATGTTAATTGGGAAAGTTACGGCAAGTGCCATTGGCAAATATAATCCGGGATTGGCTTTAGGAACTGTTATTTTCATTGCAGCAGGAACAGCTATATAAGAAGCGCTTGCAGCTAAAACAGCAAACATAAATCTATTTGTTATGTCGGAAGTAACAACAGAACTCAACATCGCAATAATGGATCCATTAATTAGTGGAATTAATATTGCAAACATCATAGGAAAAATTCCAAAGGAAAAGAAAGATTTTAGTTTTCGACCACTAGTAATTCCCATATCTAAAAGAAAAATAGCTAGGAAGCCTTTGAATAAATCATTTGTAAATGGTTTGATTCCATCTGCTTGTTTTGCATTTGCTAGAAATCCAATAACTAAACTTCCAAGGATTAATAACACACTACCATTTGTTAATGAATGTTTAATTACAGATGGGATTTTAATTTTATTAGTTGAATCTTCTTTATTATATATAGAAATTAAAACTAATCCGATTATTATTGCTGGGGATTCCATCAATGCCATTATTGCAACCATATGACCATGAAGACTAAGTTGCTGTGATTCAAGATAAGATACTGCCGTTACAAATGTTACAGCACTAACTGATCCGTATGCTGCTGCTATTGCTCCTGCATCAAACACATTCATTTTTGTTTTGAGAATAAAAAAAGTATATAAAGGAATTAGGGCTGAAATGCAGATACCAAAAAGCATAGACCATCCAATTTCACTAGTAAAAGCTTCATGTGATAATTCTTGTCCACCTTTAAAGCCAATTGCAAAAAGTAAATAGATAGAAATAAATTTTGATGAGTTAGGCGGTATTTCTAAATCACTTTT
>JANPGA010000026.1:0-2669 GCA_031423735.1 Bacteroidota bacterium
AGCCAATTTTGAAATAGAAAACACTACCTTTAACAATAATTACCAAGATCTTGTAATGGAAAATTACCAACTACCGATCCATCGAAATTCTCCTTACGCTGCTTTTACTGATAATTATATTAGAAAGAGTACTTTTACAAGTAGTGGCACCACACTTTTAAATGGGGAATATAAACTTTCGGCAATTGAATTGAATGACGTTGATAATGTGGTTTTAGGTGAAACAACTACATTAAAAGAAAATCATATTGAGAAATCAAATTTTGGAATTATAAGTAACAACAGTGGCTTTAGTTGTTTTCGAACAAACTTCAATAATATTCAATCTTATGGAACCCAACATTTATTTTCTAGGTATGCAATACTTGCAAATGAAAATAATAATTATTCAGATCACACAATAACGATTGGTGATCAATATGGTTTTAATAACTTTACATCTAGCAATGGAGGAGTATATTTAAGAGGACCAGCTAATATTAGCATAAACCATAATAAATTTGGAATTTACTCAAGTGTAGTTCCCATTGCCGATAAATGTATTTATATTTCCAATAGTGAAAATAAGGATGTTGTTATAAATAATGGAAATCAATTTTATGATTATAATATTGGAATCTTGATTTCAAATATTGGTTTGGCGAAAAGTGGAAGCTTAATTATTGATCATAATATTTTTAAGGATGCGAATTTAACATCTGGAGCAAATTATAGTGGTTCAGCAATTGTAGTGCACAATAATTCTCCAACATCTATTTCATCGTTTGAAATCTTTAATAATGAAATTGGTGATCCAACTTACAATAAAAAACCGCGTATTGGAATACAAGTTTCTCAATTAATGCATGGCTATATTCATAATAATACAATTAACTTTCATCTTATTTCAACACCTTCAAACAGTTACAAAGGCATCTGGTTACAAAATAGTGGTAAAAATATTTTGTGGAAGAATGATATTATAAATTCAAATTCAGGATTTACGAGTGGAAACAAACTAGTAGGATTTGAAATAGATAATGCACCGAAATCTGGATTTTATTGTAATAATACCAATAAAATGGCATTTGGAATGTATTTTCATGGAGATGAACTTTACACAAGATTAGTTTATAATTCTTTTAAAGTATATGAAAATGGAATTGTTTTAGATGCAGCTAATGTAGGTTCAATACAAGGTGATCCTGTAAATAATATCGGTTTTGAAAATGAATGGGACGGTGCTTTATCAGTCCCTAAAAGAGTTAATGGTCAAACAATGAGCGGTAACCCTATTCTATGGTATTACAGTGGATCAGCAGCTTCTACAAATGCAAAAAGTACAGTTCCGAGTGGACAAATTGTTACTGGAGTTTCTGGTGCTTCTCCATTAAGTTATGATTGCAATGTTGCCCCTGAAATGGAAATTTCCTTATCTGCATTAAGAAATGTAACCATGGGAGATATAATTGGCGATTCAGCCAATTATACCGAAGATTATGAAGGTGTACAACAATATTTACGTAAAACTACCTCCTATAAAACTTTGGCGGATGATCAATCTTTATTAGACCTATCAGATGCGAATGATGAGAGTTTTCAAAATTGGTTTAATACAATCACAAATAGTAACATCGGAAAAATTTATACTATTGATAATTTAATTGAAGAAGGTAATTATTCGACTGCACTTAGTTTATTAACAAATTTAAGTGCTATAAATACGCAGGAGCAAAATTATAAAATAGTATATTTAATTTATTTACATCATTTAATTACTGACTCTGCATATTCCCATAATGATTCAACAACACTTTATAATATTGCTACTTCAAACTCGCTTATTGGCGGAAACGCAGTTTACTCAGCACGTAACATCTTGTTTTTAGAAGTAGAAGATACCCCAATAATATCCAACGAAAGAATAGCTAAATTCCAAACATCAACTGAATTTATAAATTTAAAAGTGTCTCCAAACCCTGCATTTGATTACATATCACTAATCGCTGAAAAGGATTTAAATGATTATGCGTTTGAAATTAACGATTTTTCCGGCAGAAAGGTTTTAAGCGGAATTTATAAAGATAAGATTTTAATAAAAGGAATTGAATCTGGTATATATTCCATTGGATTGAGAAAAGTAGGTATGCCAAACTTTCAAGCTAAATTTATAGTAATACATTTATAATATTTTGAAGAATAAATCTATATTACTTACAATACTTCTGAATATAATTTGTCAAATAAATTATGCACAGTTTAATGGTAATGTTTGGGTATTTGGTGACTCGGCCGGTATTAATTTTAAAACTGCCCCCCCTGTTCCTTTATCAACTGGAATGCTTGCTCGCAATGGTTCGGCATCTATTTGTAATAACAACAGCAATCTTTTATTTTATTGTTATGGCTATGATTATTATTTAGAAAACTTAGGTTTATTTAGATCTGGAATTATAAAAAATAAAAATCATTTAACGATGCAAAATGGTGAACAATTAGTTGCGCAATGGTACCATGACATGATTATAATTCCTAAATCAAATATTGACAGTACTTTTTATGTTTTTACGGCAGGTATAGTTAGTGACATTGGGTTATGGTACAATATTATCGACTTAAAATTACAAGGTGGATTAGGTGAAGTTGTACAAAAAAACATAAAATTGCAAACTTTTTCTGTTTATGATGGG
>JANPGA010000027.1:0-5514 GCA_031423735.1 Bacteroidota bacterium
TGGGAAGTTTGCATATTCATGCCTCTTAAAGCTGTACTTAATACCGGGGCACCACTTAGCAAATCCATATTGGAAGGTACATTCCCGTTTCTATTATATCCAAACATGAAAAGATTATTCAATCCCTGTGAAAAGATTAAATGATGAACGCAACAGCAAACAATTAATAAAATTATTTTTTTCATCTCGAAATAATCAACTTGGAATACAAATGAATATTTTCTCCAATACAATTAAGAGTATAAACTCCGTTTGTTAATTCTGAAGTGTTAAAAGTAAATTTCTGAGTTTTTTCGGGAATTAGCAGTGTCTTAATAGCTCTTCCGGCAACATCATATATTTCAAGCCTTATCTGCTCATCGGGGATGAATGAAAACAAAACGGAACTTTGATTGGATGCAGGATTTGGCTGCACTAAAAGCAGAATGTTTTGATTTGTTTTTCCTTTACGATAACCCAAAGAATGACAATATTCTTCATCATTGTATTCCGTTGAATCACCCAGCAGATGTAAAATTGCCCTTGCAGTATAAACAGAAGTCCCACCTGCCAAAGGACATTGATTCGCAATTTCATGCAAAGCTGATTGATCAGCTTCACCGATCTCAAGCTTGTTTAATGGTATATTATCAAGATAAATCCTGTTAACTGTTTTTTCATTTTCTTCAAGGATGTTTTGCGGTTCAATTTCACTGTTAAGGTCCTTGCAAATTCTTGCCCTCGAAGCATGATCGTCATTTAAATCCTTTATAAAAGAATTATTACCATCTTTTAACCTACTTATTTCGTTAAGGTAATAAACATTCAAATTTTCTGCGTTAATACTGTCTGAAGGAGATAAACCACTATGCAATAAATCATCATTTAAAGCTTTTTGATTCAACAAGTCTGAAATTAGACTGTCATTCAAGCCAATTCCTGTTGCCAAGTCCTGATCGTTGTATATTTCACATATTGCTTTACGTGTAATTGCAGATTGACCTAAAGAGCTGGCTTGTATTGAATCGAAAAATGATCGAAAAAATTCATTCTGTAAAAGGGCCACGCTGTCGCTCAATAATCTTTCTATTAATTCATGGCGACTCATCCAGTTCACCTCTTTTTCAAATTCATAAGAAGGAATTCCCTCCAGAGCAACTAGTGAATCTATAAATGATAAATGCTCTGTACGATATGGACTGTAGCGAGCACATGGACTAAAAGGATTTCCAATTGGAGTGGACCCGCCTAAAGTTGTAAACCAACCATGTTGCGGATCATTTGGCGTATTGTAAATTGGATAAATTACGGAACCTTGGGATCCAATGACGGTAAATTTTGAAGCAAACACTTGAGCCTGATTACCATCGTGAACTGCCCCAAAACCATTTGAATAGTTTGTCCCACCAGCGCCATAGTCCAACCATTGATTACCATAATTAATTTCCGGACCAATATTACTTGAACCATCCAAATGTAAACCAACATTATGGTGATTAATCAAATTTGAAATTAAAGATGTCGGAAAGCAATAACCAGAAAATTCTAGTCCCGTGTTTAAATTATCAGTACTATTATTTGTTACAAGATTATTTCCGCTTATGGCGAACCTGAGACCTTTGCTATAATTGATGTTTCCATCCGCACCATTCTGGCGCACCCATGAGTTGCTTAAGTTATCAAAACCGAATGCGTTTGTATTAAGTGTTGATGCAGTTGGAAGGTGGACAGTATTATTTAACACATCGACATTAGAAATATTATTTACTATAAAACCCTGGAAACTGTTATTATTGCTGCTTAAAATTCCATTACAAGAAGCGCTGTATGATGCTCCGGAATGAATAAGGTTACCTCCTTCTATCAACATACCAATGTTTTTCTTGTTATTTGCAGAAGGGTGCATTGTAATTACATTATTTTCCAGATCACATCCTGCTGCACCGTCAACCATTAGCAATTGAATTCCTCTCTTATTAGCATCAATATGGTTTCCCGCAAAGGCAAGTGTATTTTCATTTGAAGAATTAAAATCAATACCATAATCCACATTGCTCATCTGATTCATCTTAATGCTTGCTGAAGAATATTGGAGGTAAACCCCACGCTCCGAATTGCTGAATCCGACATAATTAGGAGTGTTATTCGTGTTGATCCCAACAACGTCTAGTCTTGAATAAACATTTAAGCCTACACTGGAAATATCGGCAGATTTTTCAGCATATACAGCATCCGAATAAATATTATCAAATTTTGCATTGACAATTTTAAGGATGGAACGGTCAGCATAAATTCCACAATGCAGGTTCTGAAATGTATTCAAATGACTTCCTGATGCATTATCAGAAGATCCGAAGGTATTGATGGCATCATTAAAATAAATTCCGGCAAAGCCTTTTGTACCTGTTCTTTCAGTCATCCATCCGTAAGGACTTTTCAGGCTTTGTCCTGTTATGCTTGAAAATGTTGTGAGATAAATATCTGAAGTGCTTCTGTTTGTTTTACTGGGATTAAAATAAATCCCAATATAATTATTGCTAAGCGTAGAGGTATTTATCCGCACATCGCCTCTGTCCATGGTTTCAACTGCAATGCGTGCATCCTGAATACTACTTCCATAGGACTGATTAGAATGCTTAACAATCAGCTGACCGTATCCGTTAACATGAATTCCTTCCCATAAATAATTAGTGCAACCTTTTAAAACGGAGTTATCCAGGGTAAGTGTTCGAGATGGTTGTATATCTATTTCGGCCCCCTCGCCCATTTGAAGATTCATACCATACAGCGTTAAATTTTCATCAATGATCAGATGACCGTTAATATTAATAATAGAAGAAGTAGTTGTACCGGAAATGCTTTGTGTAGATTGCGTAGAACTATTAGATACATTAAGACCTGTACATCCTGTGCAACCGCTTACTGCATTTAAAAAACTTTGCACATTTCCATAGTTAAATACTAAAGCACCATTGTTGCAGCAGGATGCGCGATGAATTGTTTTTTCCCTGATTACATTGCATGTTAAACCATTGTAATTATAGGTTACTGAAACAGAATAGGTGTTGGCTGAATTACTATTCGTAGGATACGCAAACGTACTGAGTGTGGTGGTACTATTACTCCACGCATAGGTAGCAGAAACTCCTGATGGTAATGCAATTGGTTGCGCATTCAAAGTCAAAGCTCCATTGCTGACAGAAGTGCAAACAATATCGTTTACGTTATCAAAATTAAAATCGTCAAGTTTCCTAACAGTAACAGTAGATTTATTCGAACACGTGCCATTAGAAATATATACAGTATAATCTTTAGTGGTAGCCGGCGAAACCGTTATTGAATTACTCAACGGATTCCCGGAAATAATATCTTCGTTTGGTGACCAGGAATAATTGTATGCACCTGTTGTTGCTGATAATGTAACTGAATTTGCTCCACACACAAATGCAGAAGCAGGTGTCGGGGTAATACTTGCTGTTGGTTTTGAAATAACCGCAATGCTTACAGACGACGTAAAAGTTGCGGAAGAAGTGTTGGTCGCAACAACAGAATATGTTGAGGTAAACGAAGGAACAGTAACCTGATAAGAAGGAAGGATAGTAGTACTTAATAGTGTTGAGCCCTGATACCATTCATACGATGTAAAAGAAGGATCTCCAACCGCGTATAAATTTACAGTTGACCCTTCACATACGCTGTTATTTTGAGTAACTAATTTAATTGAATTTGCGACCGGCTGCCAGAAACGTGTTATAGAATAGGGAGCAATAGTGGCGTTTCCGGAAAATGTATTTACAGAAAAATTTGAATTTTTATCATTCATTGCTAAATCAAATACACCTGAAGATAATACCGGCCTAGCTTTGATATTTACATTTGAGGAACTGGTTGCCGTTGAATAAACATAATCATAAGGTGCAAAGCTGATAGATTGATAATTAGCGGGAATGGTAACAGCAGTTCCTCCGGTTGGAATTGTTCCTGATGTTGATATAGTAACCGACTGATCACTTAAGTTTAATAAAACAATCTGTTTATTTCCGGCAACATCAGTAAATTCATAAGCTGTTACAGCCGGAAGGGTTGCTGAACAAGTACCCAGAATAGGAGCTATACCTGAGCTTGTTTGAAATGTAATTTTTTTTACTGAAGCTGCATTTTTGATAGCATTGCCAATATTAGAAAGCACATGACCTAAACCTGTGAGACTGAAATTATCAGTAGTGGGTGCTGGATTACTATGATCGGGAAGGCAAAATGCATCAGATCCGGTAAAATTCGGATATCCGTAATTATCAGAAAAAATGGAAGAGAATATGGCATTACCAAAAAGAGTGTGACAGTTAATATGTTCTATTTTATCATAATCAAGAAATGCCAGGGTCATAGCACCAGTATACAATGCATTAGCCCAACTTCCGTGAATCATTTTTTCCCTGTCGAGAAGATTATACTCCGTAAACCAAAATCTGGCAGCTCCAGCGGGGAAAGCGGCGCTCAAAGTGGTCATTTCTGTAGTGTTAATGGCATCAATATTTTTGTAAACATTATAAAAGAATTTTTGCCAGATTTTTTTGCTGCAGAAGGTTGATTGATTTGCTGTGAAGTCAATCGTGGAACAATGCGAAGTACCAGTAGCAGGAACATTTGCAGGCTTGTATTCATGAAGAGTAAACGCATCGGGTTTTTGTGAAGCTGAAAGCGTACTGATAATGTTCACCATCCCTGAATTCCAGTTGGCAAGACGCGATGACATCCCTGTATATTCCTTGGCTCCTACCCAAGACACCTTAACATTAGACCCAAAACGCTGACGAATTGCTCCTGTCCATGTAGCAGCATCAGTGGCATAACTAGTGCCTGTCGGATACTTTTCAATATGCTCGCAAAGCTCAGTATAAAATTCATTACCCAACTCTACCTCTTCTATTGGGAAACCCAGTTGTTGTGCTTCTTCCAGCATCGCAAGCTGATCGGATAATGTGGAACTTAGAAGATTTAGAACAAAAACTGGCTTTGCATGTGCTTTATCAATACTGATTTTAAAATTAGCCAGTGAATTATTGTTTTGAGGATAAATGGAACCATAATTAAATGGTAAACCATAGCAGGTTTTTTTTTTATTATCGATTTTTGACCCGTCAACAAATCCACCTTTTCGCCAGTCCCACCAATTAGCATTGGTTCCTCCGGGATAACGAATTGTTGAAGGATATAATCCTTCAATGGATTTCTGCAATTCTATATTAGCCCAACCGAGATCAAATGCCGTAACGTTAGTTCCATTGATTCCGAGATAATCGTTGATGCTCTTACTCGTCGTTGTTGAAGCGAAATACGGCAGTAGCGTCTGTGCCTGTACAATAGAGGAAATAATTATAAAAATAAATACTTGAATGATGAGGTTAGGCTTCATTGGATAAAAGATTTAAGTTCATTCAAATATAGTTAATTTTAAAAATAGAAATTTATAAAAAGTGGATATTTGAAATCAAAAAACAGTTTGGTCCCTTCGAAAATATTCGCAAATTGTTA
>JANPGA010000028.1:0-8611 GCA_031423735.1 Bacteroidota bacterium
CGTTAAAAGCATTTAAAACTATTTTTTGTATTATATAGGAATTGTGAATGGTGTAGTTAAAAGTTACCTAATTAGCTCAAAACACTTCTTTTACTGGGATACTTCGTATCCCTCCTAGAGTAAAAATAATTTATTTTTTTGAGATAGAGGTTTTCAAACGGATATAAGTAATTGTAATTAACTAGAAGGATGAAAGTGGATCTTGACTTGTTTAGTTAAGAGTTACATAATTAATTCAAAACACTTCTTTTACTGGGATACTTCGTATCCCTCCCAGAGTAAAAATAATTTATTTTTTTGAGATAGAGGTTTTCAAACGGATATAAGTAATTGTAATTAACTCTCGGTATGAAACGGGATTGTGACTGGTTTTGGTAAGAGTTACTTGTTTCCCGTTTTCTACAAGTTCGACTTTCAAAAAAAACCATTTAACTGATAATTATTTATAGGATTACCTATCAATAGATTTAGGTGCTATAACCGCGAAAAATAGCATTAGAATAATATAAAAACCCTTTAGTAAAAAATACAATCAAGTACTATTAAGTTTATCACAAATTCGCCTAATTTTCATTTGGCTTTGAATAAATGAAAACATACATCCTATCTCAAAAACAGGAAAATTAATCATTTTTATTCAATTGGTAAATTACAAACAAGTAAATCCGGTAACTCCCATTAAGTGATTTTCTTTAAAACTTCATGTAGCGAGCGATAAAAAAATTACGAATTGAGTCTGATAGTTATTGATTAAAAAAAGTACCGTAAAGAGACTATAATTTAGTTCCCTCAAAACTTTACTCAACAAGAAAAAAATATTAAATACAATAAATTCTTAAACAAAAAATCTCTAAATATTTTCAAAACATTTATAAAGTGTATTTATAAATTTACTTTCGGCTTTTGCTTCGTACCCTTCCGGGGTAAGCCATGTTTTTTTAATTTTAGATTGAATATCTAATGCAGTTTGGTTTTCAGAAATCGTTTTCAAATGAAGTTCAATACTGATCCCTGGCTTTAACATTTTTCCACGCATGGCAGCCTTAATAACTCCATTTTTTTCATCAGCCTCTATTATCTTAAATTCTCTTCGTTCAAGAGCTTTTAAAGACACTTTATACACAGAAGGCACATCATAGAAGAATGATATTCTACTCATAAAGTTTAAATTAGGATTTGGTTGATGAAGTATTGCGACACTACTTTACAAAACAAATATATGTCAAAACAGTCAATAAACAATACATTAAACAAAATTATTCAACTTGGTAGTACCCAACGCTATTTTCATCGTATTTGATAATAAGGCCAATATCGTCATTTGCAGTTTTGAAAAGGATAGGACTTTCGATACCTTGTTGAGGAAATCCTTCACAAGCTGTTCCATCTCTGTTAAGCAAGTAAAATTTACCTGCTTGCTTGCTTACAAAAGTAAAATAGGATTTCCCTTTATTGGTAAATGCCATTGGATTACTTGGCTTGCCTTCTGATCTAAACCTGTATAAAATAATCCTATCTGATGATTCAGCTTGAAAGCCGCTCGTTCCTGTAGAAATCCAATCTAACTGATTATCTCCATTTACATCGAACTGGATCATTCCATTTATGCTATCCCCATCCAAAATAAGTTCGTTAATTACTGATCCATCTGCGTTGGCTAATTTAACAGTACCCGAATCACTTAACCATCTAAATATGCCTGAAGAATCGGAACTCAAATAAATTTCAGTCCCGTCCAATTTACTTATTTTCTCCTTTAAAGTAAACTTTCTAATTCCTGACCTATCCATAAAAAAACAATTTCCATTAATATCAGTTATTGCTAAATCCTTATTCGGACCAATTTTTACTAGCTGCAATGGATTAGGAACAATATCGGGAAGTTTTGCTGTTACAAATCCTGATAATGGTTTCCCATTTATTTCATATCCGTATAACCTTAAATTTGAACATGCAATAAAAAATCTTTTCCCACTAGAAATTGAATCAAAATTTACAACCGACAAACCATTTGATGCTGATGCTGGCAATCGCAGCGGGTAATTACCAACATTTGCTCCTGTTGAATCCAACATATAAATAAAAGAAGATGTATTAAACACAAATTGTTCTGAACCATTTTGATAATAATCAACGGTTGAAATTTCACCTTTAATATTGCTGTCTAGTTTCTTTTTCCATTTAATATTTCCTTCTTGATCTAATGCATACAATTGCTGTTTTACGTCTTGAACAAGTACTAGTTTATTTAATTGACTAGGAATAAATGGACCTTTAAAAATAGTTGTATCTAATTTAGTATTCCATAATAAATGAGGCCCTTTCATTCCATTATTATAATAACTTAAGCAACCTTTACTATTAAACACTCCTTGTTGATTGGCTATTGAAAAAGATAATCCATTCCATCTTTTTAATGTTGTACCATATTTTGCCAACCATTTAACCCATTGCGGAACTGCAACTGAACGGAAAATAACTTCAGATTGTGGAATGCTACAATAAAAGAACAAATTACTTTGTTGAGGAATATTTTTCGACATTGTCAAATAACGTTCATCGTCTTTCAGTAAATTCTTTGTTTTTATATCATTAATAATTCCTCTCAATGCCGAAGCTTGATTAGCAACAATTAAATGGTTTTCAATTATGGTGTAGTAAAACCTGCTTACATTATTAAAAAGTGGTCCAAAAAGGGATGACAAAATACCTTGTATAGGAAGAAATTTAATAGTGAAACCATTATAAGATTCTTCCGCGGTTGCTGACTTATCTGTTACCTTTAGGTTTTTCGCAAATTCAGTTAAGGATACTTTGCAATTATTTTCGCTTGCAATATCAATGATTGCAAAATAGTTATTGTCAGAAGAAGTGTTCACAGGTTGCGTAACTAATAAGGCTACCTCCTTACCTATCCAAGGCTTAAAATATTTCAATACAGTTGAACGATCGCCAAAAGTGGCCACCTCATTTCCATCTTGCTTTTTGAGGTAATCGCCAAGGTCATCAATAAAAAGTTGTGGATTTGAGATTCCCCATACAATTGCTGCTGCTGTTCGTGAAGGTAATAACCCTAAAATTTTACAGGTAACTGGCTGCTGATTTTTAAATAATCCTATAAACTCAAGACTATCAGCTATAGTTGTTGTACCATTAAATGCAATCAAATTTGGATGAAGTTCCAACTTGGCTATTGTCCAGTCTCCAACACGTTGTAAAGGAGAGAGTGAAATTCCTGCATTTGGATTAATCTGAGTACTTACCCAACGTTGAAAACCCGAATAACGAATTCCTACTAAAAGTCCTTTATCGTTGCTATCCATGAATTTTTGCAATCTAGTTGCTGGAGACAACGTTTTTCCTGATCTCTGCTGACGTATTGCATCCTCAACTAAATAAGTAGTAAAACTACCAATGAAAACGCCCTTTGTAACTGCCCAGGTGAAAACTTGATTTTCAGATCCAAGACTTACTTCGCGAATATCAACTCCATTATAATTTCGTGTTTGTGTTTGAGTTTTTAATCCTAATAATTTTGAAGTAAGACTATTTGCTAAACCATCCGGATTCGTTCCATTTATCTTAGTTAAAAAGAGCAAACTAAAACTGCCTGGTCCTGTAACGTGGCCTGAAACAATTAAAGGGTGTTCTGCAAATTGTTTTTTAAATTCAGGAGTATTTACAACTAAGGAGTCGAAACCTAAAAGGGAATTATACCATGAATTTAAGATGGGAATTGAATCATGACCATTAAAGAAACCTGTTTTGGCTAATTGCTGAAGTTCACCTGCTGAGGGATCACATGAAATTAACCAAGCAACATCTGCAGGTACACTTTCCAACTCACTTGCATTAGTACCTCTGTAATATTGATAATAGAAGAAACCTCCGGCGATCATTAAAAGAATCACAACAGAAATTATGGATGAGCTTACAACTCTTTTCATTAGCCTTAAGGTTGCTCAAAGCTAATAGTACAAATAATTGTTAAATGCAGTATATTAATATATTATCTACAATCCAATGTTAATAGACCTATTCAAAATTAACCAGTTTTATTTAGCTAAATCAAGGATCATAACGATTGTGAAAAATGAAATTCTAAAAAGTATGGAAATTAAATTCTAAAAAGCTTTCGCTATTTATATTCCTGTAATAAAATCTTAATATCAGAAATTAGCTTATTTACCTCTGTCGAATCAAGCCCATCATAAAAGCCACGAAGATGTTTATCCTTATCCACCAAGGTAAGCATTTGGGTATGCACAAAATCATCTGGACCGCCATTTCCCTCTGAAAGACTTGCCATGTAAGAATAACGAGCAAGGTCGTAAATTTGCTTTTTTTCACCAGTTAAAAACCACCACTGCTTAGGATCTGCATGGTATAATTTAGAATATTCATTCAATACAGAAACAGAATCTTCGCCAGGTTTAACGGAATGGCTTAAAAATAAAATCTCTTTGTTTCCTTTGTAAATTTCATAAACACGAGCCATTTGACTATTCATTGCTGGGCAAATTCCCACGCACTTAACAAAAAAGAAATTAGTAACGTAAATATGGTCTTTAACATCCTTTTGAGTGATCTTAACTCCTAATTGATTAACTAAATCAAAATCCTTAACAACAGGTGGCTTTAAAGTACTGTCATCCATACCAAAAATGGGTAATAAATCTGAAGTATTATTTTTACGAGCCATATTCGCAGCAATAATAAAAACGATAACAATGGCTAATAAACTGCCAAACAGCATTAAGCGATACTTGGTAATTTTCATCAATTAGATTTTTGAGATGCTAAAAAAGAATCCTTGCAACCGCTACTACAAAATCCATATAATTTACCTTTAACAGTAGTTGTATCTGCAATCCCCTCAGAAAGTGGCATACCACATACTGTATCATTTACTGAAGCCAGTGAAGCTAAATCAACTTTTATTGCGATGGCAGAAACTTCAGCAGGAACAGGAATAGCTCTTTGCTCAGGTTCCTTTTTTGCTTGATTACAAGAAACAAGAATAATAATACTTGCCAGAAATGCGATTTGCTTTTTTAAATTTTTCATAATAAATGATTTTAAAAATTCGATGCAAAGCTAGTTAGATCCTTTCAAATCATCATCAATTACTTTTGAAGAAAATAAGTATTTACTATTTGCAAAGTGCCATGTAATGCTAAAAATTGTTCTAACAGTACTTTTTGGTTGATAAGCTAAGAGTTTTTCTGCAATAGGCAACTGCATAGATGCTGATATGCCAAATTGTTTATAATGAAAATCTAAGCCTCCTCCTACCATCCATACATTCATGGTTGTTCCTTCTTGAGGAATTTCATTTATAAGCAACCCCTTTGAGTTTTCGTAATACGATTGAAAATTTGGCAGAATTGTTACATTACTATTTAAATCACATTTATAAAACACCGAAGAAAAAGAAGTAAAACTATTTGCAATTTTTTCGTGATAACTATTACTTCCATTTAGTTTATAGTTCAGATTAAAAATTGTTCCAAAATTTCTATATCCTAAAGTATAACTTCCATAAAAAAGTATATCCGTTGACCCTGTACCAGATTGCATTAGCAAACTCACTCTTTTTCCATCAATACGGTTATTTATTTCACCCAATGGTAGTTTAAACCCTGCTCCCAATTGCATTCGCTGACGAACAAGATTAGCAATACTATTATTCAATAATTCATAAGAACTGAAAATGGTTAAATCTCCCATACCTTGTAATCGATTTGTTATTGCACCATCTGCATCACTATTCATCAAATAAGGCAGTATAATGTTTATATCAATCTTTGGATGGATATAATACTTCCCACGCAACTCTGCTACACGATATATCTCAAATGAATTTGAATAGCTAGAAGTATCACCAGAAGCGCTATGAGTATTGTGTTGTGTTCGTGCATTCCCATTATCAGGAAACCACGAATTTCCTTTGTACGATTGGGAAGTAAATGCACGGTAACGATAGAGTACTGCAATAGAACTTTCGTTTTCTCGAGGTAAAATTCCCATGTAGCAACCACACATATCACATGCATGTGTAGAGGGCCCTAATCCAAGGAAAATATACAATATCAAAAGTTGCTTTTTATTTTTCACTATTGTTCACTAAAACGTTTGTCGTTAATAAAAGTATAATCAGTTAAAGTATTTAAGAAACTTAATAAAGCTAATTTCTCGGCAGCTGTTAAAGAAATTCCCGATATTAGTTGTGAGTCAAGTGTAGTACTTTGTTTAATTCCTGTACGATAATGATCAATTACTAATGATAAAGAATTAAATCTTCCATCGTGCATATAGGGGCTAGTAACTGCAATATTTCTTAGAGAAGGAACTTTAAATTTACCAGAATCTAACGGCAGTAAAGTTATTTGTGCTCGACCAGCATCTCTTCCGAAGGCAATGTCTAAACCGTTATTACGGTAGGATAAATCAGTAAATAAAGGTTCTTTGTGACATGATTCGCAATGTTGACGAAATATTTGGTAACCATTTAACTCATCCGAATTAAAAGTTGCCGTTCCGTTTTTATATTGATCATATTTTGAATCAGCAGATACCATTGCAGCCATAAACTGAGCAAGTGCACGAAGCATTAGCTGGCTTGTAATTGTATCTTTTCCAAAAGCATTTTGAAACATTGAAGGGTAATAAGAAGTTGATTGTAACTTAGAAATTACATTTGATATTGTTTCATCCATTTCAACTGGATTAGTTATCGGACCAACGGGTTGTACTTCGATACTATTAGAACCTCCATCCCAAAAGAAAGCATTTTGCCAAGCTATATTAAATAGTGCAGGAGAATTTCGTGTTCCCAATAAACCTTTAATTCCATGACTAAGTTTATGTTCACCATGAGCAAATGCTACCACTTGTTGATGACAACTTCCACAAGAAATTGTATTATCTTTTGAAAGAATTGGGTCATAAAATAACTTTCGTCCCAATTCAAAACCTGATTGAGTTAATTCATTATTTTGAAAAGTATAAACAGGAGGTGGGAAAGTTGCAGGTTGATTAAATGAAATTATTGCATCATTACAATCTTCCCTTTTACAGGAATAAATTGAAACAACTAAAATAAATATTAAGATTATTTTATTCATATTGAAATATAAGTCAAGGGGTGGATGCATTCCACCGAAATGGAGATGCATCCAGAGCTTCCTAAACACATCCCCTTGATTTATTTATTTAGCGTTGTGAATATGCTCAAACTGGAACATATCAACGTAATTGTTTGCAATTTTTGTAGCTACAGGTCCTGGCGACATCACATCATTATCCACAGCGAGCGAAATGTCCACAGGGTTTTTAAATAATTCCTGAATATCAACAGTTGTATGAATTTCAGCTTCACGTGACCCATCAACGGTTAGATTCTCACCGAAGGCTGCTGTAATTGTTCTCATATTAGCTCCTGTTGATTGTTTGAAACCGCCAATATGATAAGTATAATCACCAGTAGGATTTGTACCTGAAATAGCAGACGGAGAAGTTCCTTCCAGTTTAAAGAAAATATAACCTGAATTCCATGTCCAAAACATTAGATTTCCTACATCCAAAGCACCAGTTTGAGCGCCTGATACATTACGTGTACTATCAACTCCCACCATGTACCGAATTCCAGTATAAACACCTCCAGGTACATCTGACATAACTGCCTTATGCATTGAAACATTTGCCTCATTAATTAAATAATAACTTTCCGGTACTTTATAATATGAACCATCACTTTTTAATAATTCAACATTACTAATGTAATACTTTAGTAATGTAATATTGAAAGAATCACCCGCAGCATTTTTATAATTTGTTCCTCCAGAAATGTCAACATGAATTCCGTTTACTACATTTTCATATTCTAAAGTTACAGAGCCAGGTTGATAGGTTGTGGTAGCATTATCATCATCCTTTTTACATGAAGAACATGAAGTTATCCCGATTGACAATATGACTAATATTGATTTGTAATTTTTCATTGATTTGTTTGTGTTGTGTTGAGATTAAAATTTATTTTAAAGATTAATTCATGTTCTTTAATCAAGATCATCCATTATTATGTTTAACGAATAAATCCAATAAAAACATTACAGTTTGAACAAACGTCAAACTATTTAATAATGATTAAAAGAGTAAATTGTTTATTAAATTGAAAAATAATTAACATGAAGGTGGACGAAAAATAGAGGAAGGATTTTGCTCTGCTAATTTTGAATTATAATAGTAAAATATTTTTCTAACTTGGGCTAAATTGAAGGGATTCGTAGAATTTGCGAAATCGCCTTTAACTACTTCATATTTCGAAAATTCATTTTCAGGTATCTTATTTTCGCGCTGATTTTCCTTTTGCAATTCTTTTTTAAGATGACATTTCCCGTTACAATGATTTCCTGGGATATTTTTCATCACACATAATTCTTTAGCAATCTGCTTTTGATTTAAGAGGAAATTGGCAACAATTACTGATTTACTGCAAGTATCCAGTAGAATAACTAGTGCAAGCATTGCAGATAAAAATTTGAGCGACTTCATTATGCACAAAATTAAGGATTATTTTTCCTAATTAACAAGTGTTTGGAAATGTTAC
>JANPGA010000029.1:0-2019 GCA_031423735.1 Bacteroidota bacterium
ATTTTCTTCTGCATAGTTAATCGTTTGACGAGCATAACCAACCGAAATTACTTTACTATGCCGAAGAAAATAAATTTGATATTATTTCTTTAATGTCGGATGTGCCAATGGAAGATGCATATATTGGAAGAACAGATAAAGAAAATTTTTTAACCAATGCAGCAGGGATACCGGTTTTGTGCTGTAATAAATAAATTACGAATTACGCATTAATAATTACGGGCGATTGCTATCGAGATAAAAATCCTGAATTCTGAATTTACAACATGGTATTGAATCCTTAGGAGTTTTCTATATTGATGGGAATAGATTTTAGGAATATAGAATCTGTAAGTAAAAATTTATTACAACAAATAGCTAGGGCATCGTTTCGTCCAGAACCATGAGGCAATTAATGATTTTTATTATAGGGATAGCATTGAAACAATTGCTGTGATAAAACAAAGTTGAGCATTAAAATAAAATGATTTTTTTTAATTTTTATTCAAAGACTAGTTGCACTTCCAAGAATTGTTCTTTTATTTTTGAAAATACTTATTACTATAAAAGTATTGCAATCATCTATAACAAATCCTGGTTTTGCTTCATTTATCTCTCAAACAAATTACTTTCTGTCCTCTTATCCTCATAAAATCAGTTATATTTGTTGAGTGACGTGAGTTTTTAGCTGAATTGACGTTATTGGTAATTGTAAGACCAAGCTTATCCAGCTTACAACACGACAGAAAATATCGTGTACACAATAAATAATGTTGCGACAGCGCAAAAATAAAATGGAATTGAAAAAGAAGCAACTTAATATTCTGCTTGCAGATGATGACCTTGATGACAGAACTTTTTTTGAAAGGGCATTGAAAGAAATAACCATAGATACCAAGCTAAAAACAGTGGCTGACGGAGAACAACTAATGAATTATCTTAATGAAAACATAGAGCAACTTCCTGACGTGCTTTTCCTTGACATTAATATGCCACGCAAAAACGGGTACGAATGTTTAGCAGAAATTAAACATCATGAAAAGCTGAAAGACCTTGCAGTAGTTATGCTTTCAACAACAAACGAAATCGACAAAACAACACAGACCTTCAAAGCAGGAGCGAATATATTTATTCACAAGCCTAGTAGTTATGACGAACTAAAGCTTGTCATTTTACATTCACTACCTATAGCGGCTAACCGCGGTACAGTAAAATATATCTTTAACGCAAAAGTTTAGCAATGACTGACAAGCAAGTAATAATTACCATAACGACCCGAAACGCATGAAAACATTGGCACGAATGAACAATTACTGCAAAAATGCTTCGAACGATATCAGCAATAATTATAGCCGAACTAAACTTAACGAACAGAACACAAATAACAAGCAATTATTAATAATTTAACAACAGAAAAATAAATGATTCGAAGCCCGCTTAACATTCTACTTGCCGAAGATGATAATGATTATCGTTTTCTTTTTGAGCAGGCATTGAAAGAAATACCGATTGCCACTCACCTCACCACTGTTGATAACGGAGAAGAATTAATGAAGTATCTTATGGAGCATGCACTGCATCTTCCCAATCTTCTTTTCCTTGACTTAAGTATGCCGCGCATGACAGGTTTTGAATGTTTGCATGAGATAAAAGAAAGTGTACTATTTAAAGAACTTATGGTGGTAGTCTTGACGGTATCTTTACCCAATAATATCAGTTATGAAAGAAACATTGAGAAGATGCTTAACGACTTAGGAGCGCAAGATTACATCCGGAAACCAAATGATTTTGAACTGCTCAAAACGGCCATTCACAATGCGCTTAAAAAAGCGATAGAGAAATTATAAATGATGAATAAAAAAGACCTCAACATTTTACTTGCAGATGATGATACGGATGATTGTATTTTCTTTAAAAAAGCTTTGGATGATTTACTGATAAAAACAAACCTTACAACAGTGCATGATGGCGAGCAACTGATGATTTATCTTGCTGAAACTTCTCATGAACTTATTGATGTGCTTTTCCTAGATATTAATA
>JANPGA010000030.1:0-16896 GCA_031423735.1 Bacteroidota bacterium
TATTTTACCAGTACGAAAGCACCTGTTTATTTTCCAGGAGCTCCTTTTTTAATGGCGGCCGTATTTTGTTTGTTAAGTTTATTTCTTGCATTAAAATCATTATCAGTTTTAGGCCGTCACTCAACCACTAGTAGCCATTAAAAGATATTAGTTTTAATCAGTTCAAAATAATGAGATAAAACGTACTCTCACCTAATTTGACTTTTACTCAGTTGTTTCATTTTCAAAACAGAGTTAATAGTTGTTTTATAGGTTATTTAGAATCGTATGTCGAAATTGTTACGTTACTCGTGATTTTATTATTTACTATTGTTACCATAAAAGTTAATAAATGAAATCAATTACTATAAAAAACACCATTTTTTTCATTGTTGTTAGTGCATGGTCTCTAAGTGCGCAAAAGCTTCCTGATAATTGGTACAATCTAGATTTTAAAGATGATAAAGTGATGGGCGTTAGTTCAAATAAGGCCTATGAAACTCTTTTAAAAGGAAAGCAATCATCACAAGTAATAGTGGCTGTTATAGATGCTGGAGTTGAAATTGATCATGAAGATTTAAAGGGTCACATTTGGGTGAATAAAAATGAAATTCCAGGAAATGGGATTGATGATGATCATAATGGATATATTGATGATATTAATGGATGGGATTTTATTGGTGGTAAAACAGAAGATGTAGTTCATGATAATTATGAGATGACGAGAATTTATAGAAAATATAAAGCTCAATTTGATAATAATCCAGAGGCTATAAAAAAGGATCCTGAGCATTTTAAATTATATGAATCAGCAAAAAAAGCCTTTATTGAAAAACTTGCAGATACTAAAGTAAAGCATGGAGAGTTAAAAGAAATCAAAGATTGGATGGAGGCATTGGATGTTCAGTATAAAGACAAAGAAATTACTTTAGAAGATGTAAATAACTTCCCAGTGAATGATAGTTTATTAACTCAATTTAAATTAACACTTTATAAAGCAATTGATAAGGGAACAACATTTATAGCGATGAAAAATAGTATCGAATCTAGGTTTCAAGCAATTAATAGTAGGTTAATTTATCATTGTAATGTTGATTATGATTCTCGTTCTATTGTTGGGGATAATTATGATGATAGCTCAGAACGTTATTACGGCAACAATGAAGTAGAAGGACCAGAGGCTAGTCATGGAACACATGTAGCAGGAATTATTGGCGCAGTAAGAAATAATTTAATAGGCATTGATGGCGTTGCTGATAATGTATTGATAATGGTTTTAAGAGCAGTACCTGATGGAGATGAAAGAGATAAGGATATTGCAAATGCAATTCGTTATGCAGCTGAAAATGGCGCGAGTATTATCAATATGAGTTTTGGAAAATCTTTTCCATATGATAAAAAGGCGGTTGACGATGCAGTTAAATATGCTGTAAGTAAAGATGTATTATTTATTCATGCCTCAGGGAACGATCATTTAAATCTTGATATTGAAGGACGAAGATTTCCTAATCCTAATTATCTTTCTGGAAGGGGTAGCGCAAAATCTAATTGGATAATTGTAGGAGCCGTAAATTCTAAGGGTGTTCCAGGAAATTTTTCTAATTATGGAAGGAAATTTGTTGATGTATTCGCTCCTGGTGTATCCATCAACTCTACGGTTTTAGATGGTAAGTATGGAAAGAAAAACGGAACCAGTATGGCGACACCTGTTGTAGCAGGAGTAGCTGCAATGATACGTTCATATTATCCAGCGTTAAGTGCTAAGCAAGTAAAAAAAATTATTTTAAAAACGGTATATAAACCCAAAACAGAAGTTTCTACACCAGGTAATGATCAAATATTAATTCCGTGGAAAAAGTTATGTAGAACAGGTGGAGTTATTAATGTATATAACGCAATTAAATCAATTCAATAAGGTGAACTTTATTAATTTAAGAAAAGTGAGAAATTCTATAACAATATTTTTAATTTTATGGTTTAGCATTACAAATGCGCAACCGCTTTATATGCCACGCGATATAAAAGAGGCCTTTAAAAAAGAAACAAGATCAATATTAGGAACTCCTGGAAAAAACTATTGGCAGAATAAAGCAAATTATATTATTAATATTGAAACAACACCACCGTCAAGAATAATTAAGGGAGACGAAAAAATTGTTTATTTTAATAATAGTCCTGATACTTTAAAAAGTATTTTTATTCGATTAATTCAAAATCAACATTTGGCCGTGGCACCAAAAGAAGATGGGGCTGAATTATCCTCATTTACGACTGGTATAAGTATAAAAAAATTCTTCATCGAAGGAAAGGAAGTTATATGGAAAGATCCTCAGTATAATGTAACTTTAAAAGAAATAGAATTAGCAAACGCATTACTTCCCCATGCATCGATTACAATAAATTGTGAATGGACTTATGAGTTAACAACAAATGGGGATCGTGAAGGAGTTATTGATTCGACAACATTTTTTTTCGCATACTTTTTTCCTCGAATCGCTGTATATGATGATTATATAGGGTGGGATAAAATTCCTTTTATTGGTCGGCAAGAGTTTTACAATGATTTTTCTGACTTTGTATTAAATGTTAAAGTACCACAAAATTATATTGTTTGGTCGACAGGAATGTTGCAAAATGCTAATGAAGTTTTGGAAAAAAAATATTTAGATAGATTAAATGAATCGGCAATTAGTGATAGTGTAATTCATATTGTTACTGCTGAAGATTTGAAGGTTGGAAATATCACAAGGAATTCAAAATACAATACATGGAAATGGACTGCCGACAATATAATGGATGTCGCATTTGGAATTAGCGATCATTATGTTTGGGATGCAACAAGTATTTCTTTAGATTCTTTACGTCAGAGAGTGTTGGCTCAAGCGGCATATAATGATACTGCTTGGGATTTTCATTTCGTTGCCAAAGTAACCAGAAACACACTTGATTTATTTTCGAAAAAATCACCAGGAGTAGCATATCCTTATCCAAAAATGACAATTTTTCAGGGGTATTATGATATGGAGTATCCAATGATGGTGAATGATAATTCGTACGATACCTATCGTGAAATGGAATGGACCACCTTTCACGAGATGGCTCATACTTTTTTCCCTTTTTATATGGGCATTAATGAATCACGACATGCATTTATGGATGAGGGCTGGGCAACGTTTTTAGAATTTGAATTGGAGAAAGCAGTTATGCCAAGAGATTCTGCTGTAGATTTATTTACAAATTATCGATTCAAGAACTATACAAAAAATAAAACACAAGATGTTGCAATGCCAATTACATCACCCTCCTACTTTTTATCTGGTAGGGCTTACAGTTATAACTCGTATGCAAAACCAAGCATGGCTTATTTAGCTTTAAAAGAATTATTAGGTGAAGAGTTATTCAAAAAGAGCCTTCACTATTTTATGACCACATGGAATGGAAAGCATCCGATTCCTTATGATTTTTTTAATTGCATAAATACAGCATCAGGAAAAGATTTAAATTGGTTTTGGAATAGGTGGTTCTTCTCAAATAATTATGTCGACTTGGGAATATCGAATGTGAAAAGGATAAATCAAAAATACACCGTATCAGTAAATAATATCGGTGGCTTTGTAGTACCAATAAATTTAAGAATAAATTATATCGATGGAACATCCGAAATGATTTATAAGTCACCAAGTATTTGGAGAGATCAAGTGAAAGCGGAAATTGTTATTACAACCAAGAAAAAAATTAAAGAAATAAATTTAGAGAATGAAATATTTTTAGATTCAGATTCTTCGAATAATGAATGGAGGCAATAGCATCTCCATGTATTGCAATAAGAAACTGATACTATAAAACTTTCAAATTAATAGATTAAAATAGCCTAAGCAGTAATCTTATACTTTCATTTTGTAATGATTGTTTATTAAAATGTATTTGTTACCTTTGAAATGCAAACAGCCACATTTAGACAATCAAAACAAATAATCGTAAGTAATTGTTTATTCAATACAGATTATGCTTCATTTACCCATAGAAATAATTCAGTCGTGGACAAGGTTTTACCGTGGTAATTTTGTAAATTGTTTAAGTGGATTTAAATCAGCAAGTTTAATAGGAACAATCAATACGGAAGGAGATACGAATCTTGCAATTTTTAGTAATATTGTTCATTTAGGTGCTGATCCAGCGCTTATTGGTTTTATAAATCGTCCAAAGGAGGCAGCGCCTCACACCATTTCAAATATTGAAACTAATGGCTGGTACACCATTAATCATATTCATTCAGAAATTATTGAACAAGCTCATCAAACTAGTGCTAAATATGAGGAAGGTGATAGTGAGTTTTCTGCTGTTGGCTTAACACCGGAATGGCAGAAAGATATTCCTGTTCCATATGTGAAAGAAAGTTTAATAAAGTATGCTTTGCAATTAGTAGAAATAGTTCCAATAAAGCATAACAATACATTTTTAGTAATTGGAGCATTAAAAGAAGCTTGGATAGATGATATTGTTTTAGGTGACGATGGATTTTTATCTCTTGAGCGAGCAAATAGCATTACCTCACTTGGTGTTGATGGTTACTATGAAACAAAACGAGTAGCACGTTTCGCTTATGCAAAACCGGATGTAGCTCCTCGTGAAATCCCTTAGTCATAAAGTATCATTCCTTTAAATTTTTCTTACTTTTGAGGTATGCAAATTATCATAGGCTCCGATCACGCAGGATTTGAAATGAAAGAGATGTTAAAAGCATTTCTAGAGAAATCAGGCCATACAATAATCGATAAAGGAACGAATAGTTTAGAAAGCACCGATTATCCCGATTACGCACATGCAGTTGCTACTGCTGTTGAAAGCACTGAAGGGTCATTGGGAATACTTTTATGCGGAAGTGCAAACGGCGTGTGTATTACCGCCAATAAGCATCAGGGGATTCGTGCAGCATTATGTTGGACAGAAGAAGTTGCTCAATTAGCAAGAGCACATAACAATGCAAATATTATTGGAATTCCCGCTCGATTTGTTACTAATGAAATTGCTCAGAAAATGGTTTCGATATTTTTAACTACCGAATTTGAAGGTGGACGTCATCAGAAAAGAGTAGAGAAAATTGCTTGCGGGTAGGGATTGAAACTTCAATATCTTTGTATTAAGTAAAAAAAAGTATTAAAATGGACATACGTTGGGAACAGAGATTTTCAAATTTTAATAAAGCCTTGAATAAACTTCAACAATCAGTTGATTATATCAATAAAAAAATTAATGAAAATGATAGCCATAATATTGATGGTAAAGATTTAAATATTGTTCTTGATGAAATGATAAAAGAAGGGCTCATTCAAAGATTTGAATATACTCATGAACTTGCATGGACCGTGATGAAAGATTATGCAGAGTTTCAAGGTGATTCTACAGTAGGTGGTTCAAGAGATGCAACTCGAGAAGCTTTGCAATTGAAATTAATTTCGGAAGGAGATGTTTGGATGGATATGATAAAAAGTAGAAATAAAACCTCCCATACCTATAATGAAGAAACGGCCAATGAAATATATTTAAAAATTTTGAATGAATATTTTCCTGCTTTTCAAGAGTTCAATAAGACAATGGAAAATAAACGTTCGGGAAATCAAGGTAAAATTTTCGGTTAGATGAAGGAGGATGTAACATCAAGTTTTGGTTTGAAATTAAAGGATATAAATCAAATTACTTCTGTTTTTAAACTTCATCCAGAAATTGAAGCAGTAATTGTTTATGGTTCGCGAGCTAAAGGAAATTATAAACCTTTCTCGGATATTGACATAGCTCTTGTAGGATTAAAAATCGATCTTACGCTTCAAAATAAAATTGAAAATGAATTAGATGATTTACTCCTCCCTTATAAATTTGATATCTCTGTTTTTCATAAAATTCAAAATATAGATTTAATAGAACATATTGAACGTATTGGTAAAGATTTTTTTATTCAATAAGTAAAAGAACTTACGTCGCAAAAAAACCAACTTTGCTAAGTAATAAAATTTAAGAATAAATGAATAGGAATATTTATTAAGCGCTCTTTATAGTTTTTCAGAAAAATTGCACATATAACGTGAACTTAGATAAATTTAAAAGTTGATTATAAAGTTAAAAAAAATGATAGAGTAAAAAGGGTCATAATTCAATGTCAGTTGACTCTAAATTTATAAATCAATGGTCTTGATAATGACACATTATGCAAACTCTAACACTTTTTTTTCCATTTCTCCTGCAAGCATAAATCCTGGCATTCTCCAGAGCTGTTCTCCTTTTTTAAAGATCATTAAAGTAGGGACACTCATTATGGTAAAATGGGCTTTTAATTCTGGATGTTCATCAATGTCGAGTTTGACAATTTTTGCTTTTCCATTAAATCGTGTTTCTAATTCCAGAAGTATTTCATCTAAATATTTACACGGCTCACACCACGTTGCATAAAAATCTACGAGAACGGGTTTTTCATCTGTAACGGCTAAAATAAAATTCTCTAATGTTAAAGGTCCTGATAAATATTTCATATTGCAAAAGTAAGAACTAAAAATTACTCTGAGGCAGAAGTCTGATTTTGAAAATAATCGAAAACAATTTTTGCTTTAGAAACACCAACAACAGCTGTTAATTCATCTAACGTTGCCTCTTTAATTCTTTTAACAGATCTAAAATGGCGAAGTAAACTATCTCCAGTAGCATCACCAATTCCTTTTATTTCTGATAGCTCTGTTTTTATAACACCTTTACTGCGTTTATTGCGATGATGTGTAATTCCGAAACGATGAACTTCATCACGGAGCTGTTGAATTATCTTTAAAGTCTCTCCTTTTTTATCAAGATAGAGGGGTAACGAATCACCAGGAAAATAAATTTCTTCTAATTTTTTAGCGATTCCAATAATACTTATTTTTCCTCTTAAATCTAATTTTTCTAGACTTGTTAACGCTGCTGATAGTTGACCTTTACCACCATCAATAACAATCAACTGAGGTAAAGTTTGGTTTTCTTCAATCATGCGATGATAACGACGATAAATAACTTCTTCCATCGACGCAAAGTCATCAGGACCGACTACTGTTTTAATATTAAAATGTCGGTAATCACTTTTTGAGGCACGACCATTTTTAAAAACACTCATTGCAGCGACAGCATAATCCCCTTGAAAATTGGAGTTATCAAAGCACTCAATATGATAAGGTCGGGTAGGTAAACGTAAATCTCTTTGCATTACATCCATTAAACGATCAATGCGATGTTCTGGATTTAATTTATCTGCTTGATCCAATTTTGCTTTCATGTAAAATCGAGCATTCTTCTCTGACAAATCAAGCAAATGTTTTTTATCACCAATTTTCGGAACAACAAACGTAACGGAAGGAATTTCAATATCTGGCTCTACAGAAACTAAAAACTCAGTTGAATCACTATGGTATCTTTCGCGTAACTCCGCGATAGCTAAACCTAATAATTCAGCGGGAGATTCATCAAGTTTTTTCTTTAACTCTAAAGTATAGGATTGTACTATTGCGCCACTCATTACCTTCATAAAATTTACGTATGCAGAATTTCCTTCCTCTACAATTCCATAAACATCAATGTTATGAATAGTAGCATTTACAATTACACTTTTACCTTTATAACGTTCTAAAACATCAATCTTATCTTTATAAACTTGCGCTTCTTCAAACTCAAATTTTGTTGCGAAATCATTCATTTGCGTTTCTAAATGAGTAATCACAGAATTTATATTTCCTTTAAGGATTTCTTTGATAGCAACAATTGATTGATTGTAATCATTTTGATTTTGATGTCCTTCGCAAGGTCCTTTGCAATTATTGATATGATATTCTAAACATACTCTAAATTTTCTTTTACTTATATTATCATCAGTTAAATTCAAGCTACAACTACGTAATTTAAATAATTGTCGAATAAGTTCAAGCAATGTATGCATCATGGTAACTGAAGCATAAGGACCAAAATAAAATGATCCATCTTTTATGTGGCGACGAGTTGAAAAAATACGGGGAAAGGGCTCGTTTTTAATTACTATCCAAGGATAGGTTTTATCATCTTTTAAAAGTACGTTGTATTTTGGTTGATGTTTTTTTATGAGATTATTCTCGAGGAGCAAAGCATCATATTCTGTTTCAACAACAATATATTTTATATCCGCAATTTGGCGAACCATAATTGTTGTGCGAGCATTATCGTGTACCTTACTAAAGTAACTGCTTACACGTTTGCGTAAACTTTTGGCTTTACCAACATACAATAGAGATCCATCAACACTATAATATTGATACACTCCAGGACTTTCGGGCATTACCTGAATGATGCCTTCAATATGTGAGGACTTTACTGCCATAGTTTAATTTGAGCAAATACCATTTGAGGAGTGATAAGCCCCATGCAAGAACAACTACTTGGTAATTTCCTACATTTTTCACAAGGATCGGTAGCGCAAAGATAAGTTGCTTTAGGAGCAAGTGGTGCCCACCTACCAGGATGCATAGGGCGTATTGGAGGAAACAATCCTAATGCATTTTTTCCAAGTGCTGCTGCGATATGTAATGGACCTGTGCTTGCAGCTATTAATCCATCACAAGAATTTATAAAAGTTATTAGTTGACCAAGTGTAAGTTGTCCCGTTAAATTTGTAATTTTATTGGAGTGTGACTCTAAAAATTTTTGAATTGCTTCTCCTTCTTTTGCAGTTCCTGTAATGTAAATTTTATATTTTTCTGCGGGCAATAAATTTATTAATGATGAATAATTTGCTAGTCCCCATTCACGCGCTGAACCTTGGCTACGTGGATGAAGGACAATTTTTATTTTTTCAGTTTGTAATGTTGAAGTTACAGAATCTGGTAATGCATCTTTGGGTTTTAGATATACACCATTTTTGCGGAGTTGTTCGAGTGATTTGTTTTGAATCCCAAACGGCTCTAGTAGGCGTAAATTTAATTGTGATTCATGTAAGTCACTATTTTTCCTTCCAATGTTTACTAACTTATTACAAGTAAGCCAATGAAAAATACGATGTGATGTACCGATACGAATTTTTATTCCTGCTTTTTTTGCGTATTTGGATAAATCTTTACGAGGAAAAACATGAATGATAGCGGTCGCGTTTAAATTTTTTAACAGCTCAATTTTTGATTTATTATCTTGTTGTTGCCATATATCATAATTTAGAAATCCATTTACAATAGATGCTGCTTTAATAATTTCTTCGGTATACGTTTTACCAATCCAGGTGATTTTACAATCAGGATATTTTTCTTTTAAAGCGAATGCAATTGGGAAAGATAAAATTACATCACCAATTGCATCACTACGACTTATTAAAAAGTGCTCAGCCATTTTTATCCCAATGTTCTTTTAAGCGAATCTCTTTTAAGAAAACAGCATGTGCCGAAATCCTTGCAATAATATATCCATAATACCCATCTAAAAAGCCAGCTTTAAAAATAAAATCTCGGATAAATCGGAATTTTGGTTTCACAATGATGCGAATGAGATTTGTTTTTTTTCCTTGTTTAAATAAATCTTCAGCTAAAATTCTTGTGAAGTTATCTGCTTGTTGAATGTGTTCGGTAATGGAATAATAGGTGTAATGTAAAATATCGCCATTTAATGAACCTATTTTAGCATTTGCATTTACTTCAATTTTATCGTGAGGATTAATGCCACCCCAATGTGCAACTGATTTTTTGAATAGTCGTATTTTTTTATCTGGATACCATGCGCCATGTCGAATCCATTGTCCGAGGTAATGTGTCATACGTGACATCATAAAGGCATCTGCAGTTGGGTCAACCATAGCTTTTTGGATATTATTTTTTAGGGTTTCATCTAAAGCTTCATCCGCATCAAGCGAAAGCACAAAATCATTTGATGATTTACTTAATGCAAAATTCTTTTGTTCGATATATCCTAAAAAGGGTTGTACTATAAATTTTGCATTGAACTCAGCGGCAATTTCTGCGGTTTTATCTGTTGAATTAGAATCAATAATTACAATTTCATCTGCAATAGCGCGAACACTATCCAAACAACGACGAATATTTTTTTCTTCGTTAAACGTAATAATTACAATCGAGAGCTTCGCCATATTAATCAAAGAGCAAAGTAAAAAAAGATATTGGTACCGACCGACTTAAATAGAAATAATAAGCATAAAAAAACCCCTGAAGCACGGTGACTCCAGGGTTTTTACTAGGGGAAGAAAAGTTTAATGCTGTATAGAAACTCGTGAGATAGATTGTTTACCACCTGCTTGTAAACGAATTAGATATAAACCAGAAGGGATTTTTTCAGTTTCAACCACTTGTTTATGAATACCGGAACTTAGTTTTGTTTGTTGGCTAAATACCTCACGGCCATCAATCGACATCAGTTGAATACTTACATTTTCTGATTGTGCTAATTGGAAGGATAGATTTAACGGTCCGTTTGTTGGGTTTGGAGAAACTGAAACATAAGTTTGATTTCCATTTTCATTGATGCCTGTTGGTCCTGCAAGACGATAAGAATAAACACTATCGCATGTTACATACGTTCCACCTGGAGTGATACCTTCAACACAAACGTAATACCAGCCACTATCAACGAACGTAATAATTGGATTTGTTCCCGTTCCTGCTATTACACCATTCACAGACCATGTGTAAGTTGATCCGGGACAAGGATTAATAATTCCAAAATAGACAACTCCATTACCTACAACAGACGAGTCGGGGAAAGAATAAAACTGAGGGTCACATAAATTCGCTTGAGCGTTACCAACGATTATAGAATCACAGAAAGAGGACTGGCAACCAGTTGAATTATTGTAAACGGTTAAGCATGCCAGATAACTTCCTTGTGATGCATAAATGTGAGTTGGATTCGGATTAGTTGAAGAAGTGCCATCACCAAACGACCAGAAATAATTTGTGAAATTACCTGTGGATGTATTTGTGAATGCAGTTAAGTATGTTGAAGAATCAACTGTTGCAATGAAATTTGCGTTACAATTTCCTATTACAGGATTTGTAATAACCACACAATATTGATCGGAGCAATTTGCCATTGAATCAATAACAGTTAAGCAAGCAGTCCAAGGGCCATTACCTATATATTGATGAACGGGATACATTTGGAATGAGGAGGACCCATCACCAAACGTCCAGTAATAAGTTTGATTATTATTATTTGAATTTGGCAAAAAGAAAACAAATCCGGTAGAATCATAAGGAGTGAAAGAAGCATCACAAGTTGTTAGAACTCCAACTGAAACTAATGTACAAACTGTATTAGTGCAACCTAAATTTGTAACAGTTGTTAGGCAAACATAATAGTATCCAGCATTTGCATAGGAATGAGTTGGGTTTGCTAAAGTGCTATTTGCAGTACTATCGCCAAAGCTCCACAGGTAAGATACAATATTTGATGAAGGGTTTGCTACAGAAAAACTTACTTGATTATTTAACATGCAGTTGTAGCTAATTTGAAAGTTACAATTTGATGTACTAGGATTATATACAACCGTATCGCAATAAGTATCCGTACAAGTATTTAAAAAATTTGTAACTGTTAAACAAGCATAATAAGTTCCTGCTTGTGCATAAGTATGATAAGGTTGATAACTTGTAGAAGAAGTTCCATCGCCAAAGTTCCACAAGAAAGTTACGGTATTGGGAGTGCAATTTAAAGGATAAAAATAAACAGCGCTTCCTGTATCAATAACACCGAACTGAGCATCACAAGTAGCAGTACTAGCTATAGTAACTGTTTTACATTTTTGGTTACTACAACCTGAGGAAGAATCCACCATTGTTAAACAAACAGTATATGTACCACCGCTAGAATAAATATGTGTTGGATTCGTTGCTGAAGAATTTGATCCATCACCAAACGACCAATAATAATTGGTTATTATACCTGAAGAGCTAGTTGATGAGTTTGTAAATGTTGCTGTGTTTCCGCTTACCGTTTTAGTGAAATTTGCAGTACATGTTGGAAAGGCAGTTCCTACATAAATAGTATCACAATAAGTAGAAGTGCAAGTATTAACACTATCCGTAATAGTAAGGCAAACGCTGTGATAACCAGCTGTAGTAAATAAATGATAAGGGTTACTTTGGTAAGAGGAGGTTCCATCACCAAATGACCAGAAAGCAGCAGCAGCGGAACCTCCTGGTGAAGTGTTAAAGAAGAAATATCCACCTGAATTCGCCGAATCGGGAATATTGGTAAAATTTGCCTGACACTGTGCGTTCAGGTTGTTGCTATTCATTAATCCTAATAGGATTAGAATAAGTGTAAAGAGTTTTGTTTTCATGATGTGTCGTTTTGTGATGTTAACGAAGCAAATGTAGGATCTGGTTACGGTTCTACATAACCTGTTATTAAAAAATATTACGTATTCAGTTGGTAATAAATGTTTCGAATAGATTTAAAGATACGGATTCTTTTTTTAGTATTTCAGTGATTATTTTTAATATTATAAAGGTGTAGATTTAATTTTCTCACTTAGCCAAGCTTCGTAATTAATAATCACTGAATCAGCATCATTATTCTTACGCATCCAATCTACAAGATCAGTCACTCTTTTATGCATATTTGGGTGTTTTTTGAGGGGTAAATTTTCTGGAAGCGACTTCATGATCCCCAATAACTCTCGTTCTGCGTAATGCCTTTCATCTGCAAGGAGATCTTTATAATCCTTTTTCACTTGGGTCATTTTATATTCGAGTACATCATATTGTTGTAATTCGAAACGTGTTATTAATTCACAAATAGAAATTTTAAACCTTAATGATCGATCAGCAGTTTTGTAACCATCGAGCATATATAACCGAGTGAAATTTTTAATCGATTCTTTATATTCTTTTACATCGAAACGAAGTACAGCAAGATTTAAATGAACAAACAAATGGTAATATGAATTAGATTTAATTTTTGGGTTGTCTTTTAGATCTTCTAAAATTTCTAATGCTTTTATGCGATCGAGGATGGAGTAATTTATTACAAGTGCATTATAATAGAAAAACATATATTTATCTTGAAGCATTTGATGATATTCATCCATTGCTAATTTTAAGCGTTCGGCCCATTGCAAACTTTGCTTTAACTTTTTATTTTTAAATAAGGTATTTACGACATACGTTAGCATTTGTAACTTCGTATCATGGTTATTTCTATTAAATAAATTATCTCGTTCAAACTCTTTAAAAGTTTTTAAAAGATATTGTTCCATCGAGCGATATTCATGCTTTTGAAGTAACACTTGAATAACGGCTTGATAGATTCGGAATCGCAAAAGAGGAGAGTTTTTTAGGTCACGATCTTTGATAAAATCATCGGTACTTGATTTAAGTAAATCGAGCAAAGGGTTTTTATCAGTAGAAAAATTTTGTGTTGTTTTTAAACGGTAAGTTACAACGGCAAGTAGATCATCAATGGAGCGAAGCTCTTCTTGTTGTTTACGATTTTGTTTTCTTTTTTCGATATATCCTTCTGGGTTGATATTTAGTGATTCATGCGATAGTCGAATATATTCACCGTAAATAATATCAAGCAACTCAAAGTTTTCTATTTTTTGCGCTGCTCTTTCGGCACGACGTAAATAATATTTTGCTTCTTGCAATTGATTACGACTTGAAAAATATCGGAATAAGCCGAGCATATTGCATGTATGAATAAATTCGTCTTCATCATAATGTAAAACTGTTAATGCTTTATTTAAATCAGCTAATAAGCGGTTGCGTAATCGATACCATGCATTTTTATCAGCATTAGGATAGAGTTTGTTGTGTAATATGGAGTCATCAACATCTGCTTTCTGTTTTCGAAGTGCATCAAAAAGAGAGATATCTTTACGTTCATTAGCGTGTTGCGTTCTTCCAGCGAAAAGCTTATAAAATCGAACCTGCTCTTTATTTAATCCTTTTATTAATAGCGTTAAGTGATCCATAACGGGAGATTTATCAATTGAGCCTCAATTATAGGAAAAAATATTCAATTTGAACACGTAAGAAAAGTAAAAAACATGTTTTCTAATTATAGAAGTGATTCATAGATTTGAATTCCGAAACAAACAATACTATGAAACGATTACTCCAATACATTCTACTATCAGCATTCATTTGCTTGAGTACGGTAGATTCGAATGCTCAAGTCCGATTGTCGGTTCAATCATTATATAATTACCCCGATACTGCGTATAATGGATTGTCAATTACGCCTGTAATTATTGTTAAGAACACGGGCAACGTGCCTTTTCAGGGGGTTATTCAAATAGCAGTTGGGTTAGATTCTGCAACGGTTCAATATCTGTATTCAGGTAGCAATGTAGTTTCGATTTTACCTAATGATACAGTTTCGTTGATTGGTGGTCCTGGCGGATCAACAACCTATACTTTTGATTCTTCTTTTTATAGGGTAGGAAACAATGTAGTTGTTGTTTGGCCTGTATCTTCTGCCTTTTTATTGGTGGACACCTTACATACCAATGTTTATTTTACTTTAAATCAGATCCAAAGCATTCGTGAAAACGATGGAATTAAAGGATTGATAGCTTATCCTAATCCAGCAATTGATTATATACAGTTATATTCACCCGAAATAACTCTTGAATACGTAAGAATTTATGACCTTTCAGGAAGAACTATCCTTAATCTGCCAGCAAATGATGGGAATGATACAAGGATTCCAATAGAGGCAATTCAGCCAGGAGTTTATATTATAGAGGTAGAAAGCAGTAAAAAAACAAGGAGTTTACTTCGTTTTGTAAAAGTTAACCCTTGATGTACTAAATTAGTCCCGGAATTCGGGAAACATTTCCCTTTTCATAGAGGCGGTTCTGGTCACACACAGAAGAACCGTCTCTTTATTTTTTATAGAATGGGCAAATAAATTAGTTAAGTATGGATGAGCAGTCATTAATTTTAAAAACAATAGCGTTTGTTAAAAATGAATTAGCATTAGCGGAAGGTGGACACGATTGGTTGCACATACAACGTGTTTGGAACAATGCAAAGAAGATTGCCATAACAGAAGAAGCAAATCTTTTGATCGTTGAGCTTAGTGCCTTATTACATGACATCGCAGATTCTAAGTTTCATAATGGTGATGAAGAAGTTGGTCCGGTGAAAGCACGTAAATTTTTAGAACAAGAAAATGTTGAGGAGGAAATCATTCAACACGTTGAAAATATTATTCGAAATATTTCATTTAAGGGAGGAAATTTTAAGCCTGATTTTTTTTCGATTGAATTAGCGATAGTACAAGATGCTGATCGTTTGGATGCGCTGGGAGCGATTGGTATTGCACGAACGTTTAACTATGGCGGATTTAAGAATCGTGAAATTTATAATCTCGAAATTCAGCCAAACTTATCGTTATCAAAAGAAGAATATAAAAACAGTGATGCACCAACGCTTAATCATTTTTATGAAAAATTGCTTTTGCTAAAAGATCGAATGAATACTGTTACTGGAAAAAAACTAGCGGAGCAGCGCCATCGTTTTATGGAAGATTTTTTGAGGCAGTTTTATGCGGAGTGGGAAGGAGAGGCGTAGGTGGTTTTTTGTAAATTTGAAGTTCGGCGGCAGGTTTAAATATGGTATTTCCAAGTTTTGCATTTGCTGAAGAGGCTATTTTTTCGTAAATTAGCTTCGTGAAATCAAAAATGCCAATTCACTTAGATTTTGTTATTGATAAGCTAACAAATTCTATACAAAATACCGTATCTGGTGATAATTTCGCTACTGAAGTATTAAGACTAACACAATCAGACCTTAAACAAATTACGAAGAAAAATGGTTGGAATTTCAATTGGAAATCTGAATTTTCAGACAACACACGGGAAGTCTTCAAATTAACAATTACAAATAATCCAAATATTATTCAGGGGTTACTTAGTTTGAGTTTGGAAAAGGACCATATTTATATGCATTTGTTAGAGAATGCACCTTTTAATATTGGTGCAAATAAAATTTATGAAGGTGTGTCTGGTAATTTAGTTGCTCATGCATGCAAAGTTTCATTTCAGCAAGGCTTTGAGGGTTTCGTTGGCTTTACTTCAAAAACAAAACTTATTGAACATTACCAAAAAGTTCTAGGCGCCTTTACTCTAGGTGGACACCGAATGATTATTCCAACACATTCAGCTCAAATTCTTATTGACAAATATTTTAAATCCTAAAACTATGGGACACATCAAGGAACCAAAAGGGGTTGATTTCCTTATTGCTAGTGAACCTCTCACCGACAAAGGCAGAAAAGAAATAAGTGATTTCATCGGTAATTATAAAAGAAAAACACCGGCTAAAAAGAAAATTGCGAACAAAAAAACTAAGCAATTAAAAACTTTTCACGTTAACAAGTAGATCCTTTTTCATTAGCCCAACACCTAACAATTAATTGGCTAATCACGTGGCGAAAATTGAATTAAGGGAAGCCAAGCTGGAGCCATGCACGAAATGGTTTGTACGACGCTAATTCCATTTCTGTAAATTCAAATTATTGTAATATGAACAAACAGTTTTGGGAATATTTTGTACAACAAAGGATGCATTTTAAAAATTCTATTGTTAAAATACGTTTCTAAAAAACTTCCGCTTATTCAAATGCACGAAAAAAACGTATATTTATCTTTTCATCCAATAAATGAGATACTCAAAATATTCAGACAGCAAAAATGCGAAGTAAAAAAGATTACTGCTTCACTAACGTTTAATCATTTTTATGAAAAGGTTCTTTTACTAAAAGATCGAATGAATACTGTTACTGGAAAAAAACTAGCGGAGCAGCGCCATCGTTTTATGGAAGATTTTTTGAGGCAGTTTTATGCGGAATGGGAGTGTGAGGTGTAGGTGGTTTTTTGTAAATTAAGAGTTATCGGAAATGCTTAACTGTCTAACGGAAATG
>JANPGA010000031.1:0-4821 GCA_031423735.1 Bacteroidota bacterium
CAAGGTAGTTGATTACTTATTTATTTATATAGTTCCATTTATTGATACTTGGAAAATAAATCAAAAGCTAATAATTAATTTAATGAAAAACACTAGACTTTTTGGCCAATGACATTAATCATGTCTATGCTGGCAAACATCAGCCAAAAGAGGTTGCAATTAGTGGTGGCACACAGTTGAGGCGAAAGATATTGCTTAAAGATCAATATCACAAGTGCATGAGAATTACTTTCTCGAATAAATGGAGAGTTAGTAATTAATTTTCCTTGGAGATCAAAAATTTTTACAACTAATAAATCATCATTTGAATTTTTTGAGATGAATTTCAAAACATTATTTTGACGATCTGGAATCATGGAATATTCAGTCTCACTTTCAATCAAATTTTTTCCTCTACGTGTAGCAATAGTATTACAATAAACATTATCGTTGTATTTAATATTTCTGTTTATTTTATACATTAATGTTCTAGCCCTATAAACAGATTCACCTCCCTCACGAGGGCATTGCGTTGCAATAGTTGAAATATTGTTTATTTCAGTACTTGCTTTAGAATTATTTGCTAAGTTCATTTAAAGATAGTTAATTTTTCTCCAACGCCTTTTTATAAAACACAACCTTCGCTATAATACTATCTCTTTCTTCTTTCGTGTAAATTTTTGCACTAGCATCCAATGTCAAAAATATCGGACTTAATATTAAATCCTTTTCATGCATCATTGCCGTATCCTTCGGATTAATTCGAATCTCTTGCGCAACCAAATCCATTGTGTTTATCACAAATGGAGTTGAATCCTTAGCCTTCTGCGCAGATGCATATAAGGAACAAAATAATAGTATGGGTAGTAAAATCTGTTTCATTTTTAATTCGTAATTCGTAATTTTTAATTCGTAATTTAATTTTTTATCAGTTTCGAGGAACTGATAAAAAATTTAGAATCATCATAAAGTTTCACAAAGTAGATCCCACTACTCAACTCACTTGTATAAAGTAAAAGTTGCGTACTACTCCAATACATCCTTCGTTTTAAAACAAGTTTTCCAATACTATTATAAATCTCTAGCCAGCCATCTTTGTTGTTTGGAAAATGGTAATTTACCCAAACATTATCGTGGCAGGGGTTTGGGTTTAATCGGAGCTCCGCACTTTGTACGTTGTTATCTTTTAAACCTACTGATAAACTATCGCAAACACTTCCAACTACAGGGCCTAATGAATAGTTTGGGTAAAATGGAGTAGAACTTGAATTGTATGTTGGTAACGGTAAACTGTGTTGCTGCAAATCACATGCTAATCCTAAACTATCGGGGTAATTAATTACATGCAAATATTGAGTGCTATTTCCTGTATTAATATAAATTTTATTATCCTGCATTAATTCTTGTGTTAAAAACAACGTTGCAAATGGGGGACTTGGTGAATAAAATGAATCCCACTCCGCAACGGTCTGATAGTTCTGTAAATTATTTACATCAAATTGATAAACACGTTTCCCAGATGATGCATAAATAAAACGATTGTTAGGTGAAAAAGAGTCCCCAAAACCAAACATGCTATCATTAATAGCCACGTGCCTAGCATTACTAAATGCGCCCGAACACCGATCAAAATCAAATACTTCTAAGTCATTATAGGTATCATAACTGGCATATAAAGTACCATCTCTTGAAAAAATCCCTTGACCAGCTCCGCCACCTCTTATACCAATTGTTTGTAAAGTTGAAAGGCTCAAACCTAAAGGTGATAAGAGATAAGTATAATAATTTGGATGATTTAATTGTGGAATAATTAACCACCAATCTCTTCCATTCGCATGTTTTATAACGCTCATACTATTTACAACACTATCGTTTAAGAATACATGATTTTTTTCTATTACGGCACCATATCCAGAATCAGCATTCATATTAATTATTGAATAATAACATTTGTCATCATGAGTTGCACTAGCAAAATCATCAGTTTGATGAATTAAATAATACAAGGAATCATTTGCTGGCATTTTAACAGCAATATGGCTCCCAATTAATCGTAGCCCTGTTTGATAACTTATTGTAGTATAATAGCTTGGATTCAATGAATCGCCATTTACCATTAATTGGTTTTTACGATTCGCAATCCATGCACCATTTGAATAAAACAATAGATTACCGATGCTATCTGCTACATTAACGACGGTTGCTCTTATTTGCATTGTTCTATTGGGTTCAAAATATACATTGGGAACACCAGATAAAAAATCGATATTAGTGGCACCTAAAGGTAATGGGTTATAATTTTCATAACCCATCAGCCATAAATTATTAATCCCTTGTGCGTGCAAAGAATTAGAGCTTAAAAGTGCAAGAATTAATATAAATATAATTTTTTTCATCTCACCAAACTAATTTAAAATTTTGTTGATGATAATTGCTTTCATCAATTAAACTTATAAGGTAAAATTGATTTGAAGGATGATTAAAATTTAAATTAAAAAAGCCATTTGACGTTTCAATATTACTACTTTGAACTAATTTACCTTGTGCATCAAATACATTTATTTTCAAAGTTCCTTCAGGAGGTGAAGTACTGCTAAATTTTAAAAGGAAATTTTGCTTGTCAGCAAACATGGAATAATTTAGCGCGAAATTTTCTATTTTTCCCCCTCTTCGAGCAGCAATAGTATTACAATAATTATCATCAGTGTACATTATAGTTTTATCTATAAAATACATTAATGTTCTTGCTCTATAAACAGAAGCACCTCCTTCACGTGGGCATTGTATGGCGATGGAAGAAATAATATTCTCTTCTAACGCAGAAAAATTTGCAAAGCCCTTTAGTCGGTGATTTATAAGTATTTTATTTATTTGCTTCTCGTTTTCATTTACAATAATATTAGTTGAAATGGTACTATTGTTAGAACTCTGAATGTTTAATGAGTTTGCAAACGAATTATAAAATTGGCCATAAAGAGTATCCTTGGTAAATAACAAATTTATAATGTGATTATTGGTGACATAATCAAAATTTGTATCAGCGGATATAGCATTAATTGAATCCAATCGATGAATTAAATTACCTATTGGGTAATTTTTATTTATATCTTGATATTCTTGTATAACGGGGTTTTTTTTCGCCATTTTCAAGCGAATTTCAGAGAGTTTTCCACTTGAAATAGAATGTAATGAATCTTGAAAATTCAAATATTCAACTTTTGTGTTGAGCAATGAATCGTTCACATAAAATTTTTCATATAATGATTTTGCAGCATTTGTTTTTGATTCAAAATAGAAGGATGAATCAAATGAGCCACCATTTAGAATTTTTTCATCTGATAATCCAAGGCTGAATTTTCTTAGCTCTTCACTTTGATTACAATCGTTTTCTAAAACACTTACATTTGTTTTGTTTCCAGTATAATCAAACCAAGTTGGAGGGTCAACTGTTGGTGAAAACAAGGTTGAATTTGGAGAGGTGGTTGATTGAGGAGGAACGGTAAATAAAGAACCATAAATATCAATTGGAAATTGATTTAAATTATCGGCAGCAATATTGCCTATAAAATTGCCATTCCACATATTTGCTTTATCGTTTTGAGGGTCTATTCGCGCCATATCATTAACGCGTATGCCTCTATCATGATTCGACATTGTGTTTTCTTTAAAATCAGTACGTGAACATGTACCTGTAAATTCAAAACCGTACTTAGTATTATTTGTTACATTTTGGAATAAGTAATTACTGGTACTATTTTCAAATAAAAATCCGCTATTCAAATTGTAAATTGAATTGGATTCCAATTCTATATGATTGGAAATATAATTACAAAAATCCGAGTTCTTTGAATAAACTCCATATTGATCGATATCAGCTCTGTTTTGAGTAATACTATTTTCATTTAGGTTAATATGATCAGCACTTAAAATGTCAATTCCAGTGCTTGCATAATCCATATTAATTACATTGCAATGAAGGTAGAATTTTTTATCATCAAATCGATTATTTTCTTCCCATATTCTAATCCCAATGGCATCATTAGATGTAGTATTAGAAGGAGATAAAATATTTGAACTTACATTTATAAGAGGGGAAAGGTCGTTATTAATTAAATCAATGCATGAAGCTGATGCAGAGATCACATTATTGTTAATCAAAATAGGAGTTAAAATGTTATTGGTTGCAACAATTCCAGTTTCTACATTTGTAATAGTTGCATTTTGTACTTCCAATTCTGTTTGGTCAGTTTCAATCCCCGTTTTACAGCCTAACATAGAATTGATTGTTGGATTCGGTAATGCGCCATCATAACTTAAATAACTATAAAGTCCATTAATGTTATGGCTATGAATTGCCGCACCATAATCAGCATCAGGATAAGCATGATCAGGATATATTCCTTCAAAAGAACTATTCTGAACTAACAAGGCACATCCTTCTGCAACAATACCAGCATTTAGGCCAATAAATGTATTTGATCCGCTTGATAAATTTCCACCAATTATTCCTGCAACATGATTTAAATAAATACCAGCAAATGGAAAAGTCCCAACAGGAGTTGTTTGTCCGGCATAAGGATTAAGCAAAAGAGCCCCTGTTATATATTTGAAATGAGAATTTATTACAGTTAAAAATTGTAAGTTTTTATTTGAGTTACTACTATTAATCGTCTGCAACCCAACAACATTATTAATAAAATCAGCGCCTCTTAGAGTTGTTGTACTTCCTGGCAAAGAATTAACAGCCACCTCAGCATTTTTTATTGAAATATATCCTGAAAGTTTTCTCGCATCTAAAGTCGCGGCATCAATTACTAACCCTTTCCAAAGTTTATTGCATGC
>JANPGA010000032.1:0-3363 GCA_031423735.1 Bacteroidota bacterium
GGAAAAAATATTTGTTGATGTTGAAGAAAAGTAAATGGAGCAGAAGATGGAAATTTAAACATAAATCCACCAGAAATTTGCCAATAAATAGTAGTACCTAAATCGGGATGTTGCCCTAGTAAATAAGATGCACTATCCACAACTTCCATATTGAATGTTTCATCCTCACAAATCTCTATAGTATCGGTAGCATTAAAAACAGTATTATTAAAAATTAATTTGGGAACAAATTGAGGAGGGAAGCATTGAGGAATAGTTATGAAATCATGAACTTGAACACATTCACTTCTTGCACAAAAACCTTTTGGATGACGAATAACGCAAGAATAACAACCACTACTCATGACTTGAATTGTATCTTTTATTATAGTTCCGAAGGGTGTATTCCATATAGTTAAATATCCTGCAGGAGCATTATTACAATATAAAAAAGTAGGAATAGTATCATTATAAAGCAGTTTAAGATTACAACAATAAACAGGGATCGCATATTCCATTCTTCCATTTATAGAATTAATAATTGGTGTTGGTGGAGAAGGATAAATAGTTACATAAACAGAATCAATATAAACTCTACATTCGTCAACTGTTTTAATTTGCAAAGAGTACCATCCTGTTTGTGTAATCGTAATTGCATCTTGATCACTTCCATTCGACCAACTATAAAAATACTCAGGCCCTATTACACCATCTCTACCTGTTTTTAAAGTTGCATAAAGATGAATAGAATCGCAAGCGATTAATGAATCTTGATTTTGATTGATACAAGGAATTAATGAATCTCGAACACAATTGAAATTTGTTCTGTCAAAGTAATCGTAGGTAAGTCGATTTAGATCAATTGCAGAAGCAGATAAAATATCCTTAAATCCATCTGAATAAATTGATTTGTAAGAATGATAATATAAATCGCCACAAAAATTTGAGTATTGTTGAGGGCCAAATGCACTAGAATCAAAAGTTGCAGAGTTTTGAATAAACTTACCACCGTTTGGCGCATTAAAATTTGTTTGGAAGCTTCCAGCGATAATAGTCTTAAAATTTATCGACAAAGCAATTGATGAAACGTAATCATCCCCTGGGCCTCCTAATTGTCGTTCCCAATTTCTTTCTAGTAATGATGAATATCCAGCAATAAAAATATCTCTAAATCCAATACTATTAAATACTCCTGTACCTAAACTATTTGAAAAGTCAGTCATTTTGCATCTAAAATTACCAGCAATATAAATACTATCAGCAATTCCATTAGCAGAAATAAGATTCATTGGGTGATCAGATCCTTCCCCCTTTGCTTTTTGAAAAATTCCATTACTATCAACTTCTAAAATGAAATAATTATAATTTTTTGGGCCAACTAACGATGGTATATTAAAGCCATCATAATTAAAATTACCAGCATAATCACCAGCTAATGCGATTCCATTTTGAAAGTTAAAAATTGATTTAGGATTAATTTGAGATCCAAAAAAAGGTTTAAACCATTGTTCAGTTCCAAATTCATTTAACTTGAGAATAAATCCTGCATTAAACACAGCAAAATTATGAATCGAATCGAATGTTATTGAATCTGAAAATTGACCAGTAATATAAATATCATTTGACTTTGAAATTGCAACTGAATTTGCTCGATCATCATAACTTGCTGCTCCCTGTTTAACCCACACTACATTTCCTATTGAATCAAGTTTTAATATAAAAATATCATAAGAAGGCAATAAAGATATTGGATCATTTTTACTCGTTAATGTTTGTGCACCGAACTGACAAACGCCTTTAAATTGTCCCACAACAATAGAATTCCCTTTACTGTCAGCAGCAATGCTATATGCTAATTCATTATCAGTGCCACCAAAAGATTTCACCCAAATATAATTTCCTAAACTATCTAATTTTGCTACAAACACATTTTGAGTGGAGTCAATACCTACTAAACTAAATAAGCCAAAAGTTACACTTCCAGAGTATGTTCCAGTAACAAAAATATAACCTGAATCATTAGTTGTGATACCATAAGCCCTATCTGAACGTGAGCCGCCACCCTGAACCGCCCAAATTAAATTCCCCAACGAATCTTGGCAACTAATAAAAACATCGCCACTGCCTGAGGATATTAATTTATTGTTTCCAAACTCAGCACCTAAGCTAAAATATCCGGCAGTATAAATATTACCATTTTTAGCTATAGAATTGCATAGCGCTTCATCGTTACCTTTTCCTCCAAAACGGTTAAGCCAATTTGACTGTGAATTTGCTGTTTGGAAGGCAATAAATTGCAAAAATAAGGAGAGGAAAATAAGTCTTTTGAGTTTCATAAATTTGATAATTATTGATTACAAATTCAAATCTAACTTCTAACACTATTCAAGGTGAATCACTTTTTATTAGAAATAGACAAGTCTAAAGGTTGTAAAACATGCCTTTTTTAGAAAAAATTGATATAATTATGCAAACTTGTCAACCCTCAGAAAATGAATTATTGAATTTATTTTTTCTTACCCTTTTACTATTTATATTTGTAAACTAACCTTAAAACACCCCAAATTGAAAGAAGAACTCGTAAAATGGTACTCTCCTATTTTAGGCGCTGAGACGGAGATGTTGATTTTTGGACATTCAGGAATCCCAGTTATCATATTCCCTACCTCAATGGGTACTTATCATCAAAACAAGGATTTTCATCTAATTGAATCAGTAGCTTGGTTTGTTGATAATGGATTGGTTAAGATTTACTGCCCTGACAGTGTTGATGAATTCTCGTTTTACAATGAAATGATTCACCCTTCAGATCGCATCCGTAACCATACGCATTATGATGATTTTATTCTACATGAAGTGGTAAGTCGTGCCTCCAATGAAACTGGGCACCACAGAGTGGTAATGGCTGGATGTAGTTTTGGTGGTTATCAAGCAATAAATTTCGCATTCCGTCATCCTGATCGTGTTCGTGATGTTTTTAGTATGGGTGGCGCATTTGATATTAAAAATCATTTGGATGGGTATTATGATGAAAACGTTTATTACAATAATCCGGTGGATTATTTAGGATCTTTAAATGATGAGAATATCTGGAAGATGGGTATCGTTTTAGGAGTTGGTGAGGAAGATTTTTGTTTGCCTCAAAATAAACGTCTTGCAGAGATTATGGACCGAAAAAACATTCCATATTGGATGGACATCCGACCAAATGCGGTTCATGATTGGCCTGTATGGAGAGAAATGCTTCCTACCTATTTTGGAAGAATGAATTTTAATTAATAAAACTAACCTATTTTAGAAAATAAATCAAAAACATGAGACGTATTGGCATTCTCCACGGGATGGAACGCAGTTTTCCCGACGCTTTGATACAACGTATCAACG
>JANPGA010000033.1:0-5402 GCA_031423735.1 Bacteroidota bacterium
AAAATATATCTGAATAATTAAAAAAAACATTAGTGCTTATTATATTTGTAAAAAATATTAATGCTAACTATATCCATGAATTTGCATTTAGTAATTAGTTAAATTATTTGTATAAAAAATTATATAACAATAAATGGAACGACCATTAGTTTATCCAAAATCATCAGATGGTGATCAAGAATTAATAAATCTTATTGAATTTTTTAATGAAACATTAGGATTCTGTCCGAATAGTGTGATGACTATGCATATTCGTCCGCGAATAGCGTATGCATTTATAGAGTTAAATAAGGCTGTAATGGAAAACCATGGCAGGGTAACTAGTGCACTTAAAAGATTAATAGGCTATGTAAGTAGTAATGTTGCCGGTTGTAGATATTGCCAAGCGCACACGATAAGAGCAGCCGAACGATACGGTGCAGAACTAGAACAATTAGAAAATATTTGGGAATACAAAACACATAATTCCTTTTCAGAAGCTGAACGTGTTGCGTTAGATTTTTCAGTCGCAGCATCAATAATTCCAAATGCTGTTGATGATGTACTTGCTGAAAGAATGCGCTCCTATTGGAACGAAGGTGAAATTGTAGAGATATTAGGAGTAATATCTTTATTTGGGTACTTAAACAGATGGAATGACTCAATGGGTACTTCTATTGAACCAGGAGCGATTGAGTCAGGAGAAAAATTGTTATCGAAAAAAGGTTGGGTAACAGGAAAGCATAAATACAAATAATTAATTTTCTTTAATGAACGTATCAAATCGATTTTTGAATTTTATAAAATATAAACCGTTAGCTAAATTTGAAATATCTATTGTAGGGTTTTCTTGCGTGATTGAAAACGATAAAACAATTATTCCAATAGAATTAAATATTTTAACATCAATTTTTTCATTAAAATTTTTTAAACTAAAATTAATTTCATTTTTAGTAGGATTTGGGGAAACTTTAAATGCAGCATTTTCAATTTCGAAATCAGATAAGGATGATGTAACATTAAAAAGATTAGAATAATTAACTGCGTATTGATAGGTTGTTGCACAAGAATTTACCGCATCCCAATTTATCGACCATGTCATTAATCCACGAAGTGTTGGATATCCTCCACTTTGAACTAAATTATAGGAGCCTGGCTTTGGGCCCACTCCTCTTAAGTATTTCACAGTTGATTGCACTATTGCTGTATCTGCAAAGCCACCACCCGCAGCATTTGTACATGCAGGCAAGCCAATAGCAATTTTACTTGCAGGCAACCCATAGAAGGTTCCGATGGTGGTATTAAATCCTTGTATAACTGCTTCTGTCATTGCAATGATAAAATCAGCAGTGCCTTGAGTGTAAACATTACCATCAACACCAAACATACTTCCACTGTTATAAAGTTGCACGTGCAGAATTTCTATTGAATCGCGTAACGCATCAATTATAGGAAGGTAAGCACCCCAAATCCCACCGAAAGCCGACAAGCCTCCTTGTACAAATGCAGTTTCAGGAGCCATGGTCAATAGTAATCGTTTATTATTCGCGGTATAATAATCATTCATAATATGCTTAATCGCATAAATAAGGTTGATTATAATTGGATCTGTAGGAGATGAAATGGTGCCTCCTGTTACAAGAATAGAACTTCCTTCAAAGTCTATATCAATTCCATCAAATCCATACGTATTTATAATTTGATTCATCGAACTAATAAAGGAATCACGTTCTGCAAAATTATTTAATGAAATAGGAGCAGTTGCTCCACCAATACTTATAATTACTTTTTTTCCTTGACTTTGTAATGTTTGAATTTTAGAAATAAAGGATGAAACTGTTCCTTGATCAGGAATAAATCGCATTTGGTAATCCGTCCCCGATTGTGGAACAGCAAAAGCTACATCTATTATATTGTATCGCGAATCAATTTGATCAAGCGGAATATATGGTGAATTAACATCATTCCAATTTTGCCAATACCCTATCAATGCTGGACTAGGATTCTGAGCTTTCGATTGAAATGTGGTCAACATCACGATTACAATAAGTGTAAATAAATTTTTCATACGTAAACGGAATTAAGAATCAAAATGGTTTTTACCTTTATCAATAATTTAAATTGCACTGCCCAACAACTCCCCAAACCTAAATACATCTTCAAAAGTATTATACAATGGAACTGGAGCAATACGAATCACACCGCTTCCTCTTCCAGCTTGATCTGGTTCCCGCCAATCTGCAATAACACCTTCGTTAGTTAGTTGATCAAATATTGCTTTACCATTTTCACTAAACTGTAATGATAATTGACAACCACTTTTTTGTGCTTCAAAAGGTGTTAATATTTGTATTAGATCTTCTTTATTTTTTTTCTTCAACACCTCGCGAATAACAAAAAGCAAATACGAAGTGAGCGCTAAACTTTTTTCTGTTAAACGATTTATTCCTGCTTCATCAAACAACTCTAATGATGCTCGTAAAGCTGCCATAGGTAAAATTGGTGCATTACTTAATTGCCAACTATCTGCTGAAGCAACAGGTACGAATTGATGTGGCATTTTAAAACGCACATCCGGATCATTACCCCACCAACCCGCAAAGCGTGGCAACTCTTTATTTGTTGCATGGCGTTCATGAACATAAATTCCACCAACAGTACCAGGACCTCCGTTTAAATATTTATAGGAACACCAAGCTGCAAAATCAACATCCCAATCATGCAACGACAATTTAATATTTCCCATCGCATGTGCCAAATCAAAACCAGCATACGCACCAACAGCATGTGCAGCTTTCGTAATCGATGGCATATCTAAAACTTGGCCAGTGAAATAATGTACTCCACCAAACATTACTAATGCTAATGAATCACCACAATCAGCTATTGCTTTCAAAATATCTTCATGACGAATAATTTCTTCTCCTTCGCTTGGTTGTAATTCTATCAAAGCATCAGCGGGATCATAACCATGAAATTTTACTTGTGATTGTAATGCATAGCGATCTGAAGGAAATGCTCCGCCTTCACAAATAATTTTATAACGTGTTTTAGTAGGGCGATAAAATGAAACCATCAACAGATGCAGATTCACTGTAAGATGATTCATCACCACAACTTCTAATGGCTTGGCGCCAACTAAATTCGCAATAGGTTGCCGAAGTAATTCGTGATACGCGAACCAGCCTGTATCCTTCTTAAAATGCCCTTCTACACCAAGGTTTGCCCAATCAGTTAACTCTTGATTTACATATTCGGAAGTTTTCTTCGGTTGAAGTCCGAGTGAGTTTCCACAAAAATAAATTGTTGGTTTTCCATGATGCAATGGAATATGAAAACGATTTCTAAAGGAAGATAATTCATCAACACTATCTTGTTGCTGTGCGAAGGCTAAACTATTTTCTAAACTTTTCATATTCTGCTAAAATAATGAGTCTTATCGTTAAAAGCTCAAACAAATGTGATAAAAAAGCAAACAACCTAAAAACAAAAAGTCAGTACAAATAAAAAACCCTGAAGCAAATGGCTTCAGGGTTTTGGTATATTTTGTCAGATTAGGATCAATGTTTAAGATCGTCTGGGGTATTACTTTCAGGTGTTTCTGAATAGGGTACATCCTGAGGAATAAAATCATCCTTAGCTCCTGGCTTACCATAATCATAAGGCCAACGGTGAACTGTTGGAATTTCTCCTGGCCAATTTCCATGAAGATGTTCAACAGGTGTAGTCCATTCAAGTGTATTCGATTTCCAAGGATTTTGAGTTGCACGCTTACCTCTCCAAATACTGTAGAAGAAATTAAATGCGAAGATAAATTGTGCGATTCCACCAAGGATTGCGAATACCGTAATCAATTGATTGATATTTATTAATTGAGAGAATCCTTCATAAGCAGTGTTAGCATAATAACGACGCGGAACACCAGCAAGTCCTAAGAAATGCATTGGGAAGAAAACTCCATAAACGCTAACAATAGTCATCCAAAAGTGAATATATCCTAGCTTCTTATTCATCATTCTACCATACATCTTTGGGAACCAATGATACACTCCTGCAAACATCCCGAAGATGGCAGAAGATCCCATAACAATGTGGAAATGGGCTACAACGAAATACGTATCATGAACATTAATATCTAATGCAGAATCTCCAAGAATAATTCCGGTTAATCCACCAGAGATGAAAAAAGAAACCAAACCAATTGCAAATAACATTTGAGGTGTAAATTGCAAATTACCTTTCCATAATGTGGTGATGTAATTAAACACTTTTACTGCAGAAGGAATCGCAATTAATAAGGTTGTAAATACGAATACTGAACCTAAGAAAGGATTCATACCTGTCATAAACATATGGTGACCCCATACAATAAATGACAAGAACGCAATAACTAATATCGAACCGATCATTGCTTTGTAACCGAAAATTGGTTTACGTGCATTCGTAGAGATTACTTCAGATGCTAAACCTAATGCAGGTAATAATACAATGTAAACTTCAGGATGACCTAAGAACCAGAATAAATGTTGAAATAATATTGGCGATCCTCCTTCGTGAGCAAGAGGAGCTCCATCAATAAAGATATCACTCAGGTAAAAGCTTGTTCCGAAACTTCTGTCCATTACTAAAAGTAAAGAAGCTGCAACCAAAACTGGGAAAGAAAGAACTCCAAGAATTGCAGTTACAAAGAATGCCCATATTGTAAGTGGCAAGCGAGTCATCGACATTCCTTTGGTACGTAAATTAATTACTGTAGAGATATAATTAATACCGCCTAATAATGCTGATGCAATAAACAAAACCATAGAAATTAACCATAAAGTCATTCCCAATCCTGAACCAGGAATCGCTTGTGGCAAAGCACTCAAAGGTGGATAAACTGTCCATCCTGCAGATGCTGGTCCTGCTTCAACAAATAAAGATCCAAGCATTACCGCACTTGAAACTGCGAAGAACCAAAATGATAACATATTCAGAACTCCGGATGCCATATCACGTGCTCCAACTTGCAATGGGATAAGTAGATTTGAAAACGTTCCGCTCAATCCACCAGTAAGTACAAAGAAAACCATAATGGTTCCATGTATCGTTACTAACGCTAAATAAAAGCCTGGATCAAGAACGCCATCTTTTGCCCACTTACCTAAAAATCCTTCCAAGAAAGGGAATTTAGTATCGGGCCAAGCTAACTGTAAACGAAAAATTAGCGACATGAACATCGCTATAAATGCCATACCAATTGCTGTAACAAGGAATTGCTTAGAGATCATTTTATGATCAGTCGTAAACAAATACTTGGTCCAGAAATTTTCTACATGATCATGGTGATCATCGTGGTGGGCATGGCCGTGTGCGTGCTCGTCCGTCTCAGTAACGTGTGCCTCGCTGCTATGCTGATTCACTTCCATGTGATTATTTTTTTT
>JANPGA010000034.1:0-5682 GCA_031423735.1 Bacteroidota bacterium
ATTGCGTACTGAATTCAGGAAATATGCACCTGTAATTGTGGATGTATTTTACGATCATTTTTTAGCGCGCGATTGGGAACAATATCATCATTTAGCGCTTAATGATTTTGCCCAAAATGTGTATTCCCTTTTAGAAAACAACAATTCAATTTTGCCTGAAAGAACTAAGTATATGCTAAATTATATGAAGGCGCAAAATTGGCTTGTTGGATATGCGCAAATTGAAGGAATGGAAAAAGCACTTAGTGGTTTGGCAAGGCGAACAAATTTTGAATCAAAAATGGAATTCGCTCATATTGCACTTAAAGAAAATTATAATGATTTTGAAAAAGAGTTTTCCGCGTTTTTCGAAGAACTTAGGTTGTTTGTAAGTACTATAACTCTGAAGTAGAACTACTACTCCAGAGTTATAGAAGTTAAATATCTAAAACATTACTCCAATATTTAATGCAAAATAGTTGGTTACTGCTTTTTGATCTCCTTTAAGAACATCAATAAATCCATTATTAAATTCTAGCGATCCTAATAATGTTGTTGAGCCAGAAATAGTATATTCAGTACCTAAGGCAATGGTCATGGCAACATTATAAGCGTTAATAGCGTCTTTAATATCATTATTGTCACTATCCTTTGCACGTATATTAATGCCGTTTACAATACCAAACTGACCGAAAAATCGATATTTGTCAAATAAATTGGTTTTCATTTTTAAGGTAATTGGTAATTCAACATACTGTAGATTTAATGTTGATTTGGTAGTAGTTGGATTCCCCAAATTATCAGAACCTTTAACTCCTAATTTGCCACCACGATAGGTTACTTGTAACCCTGAGGCTACTGAATAATTATCTTGAAAATTGAATTCGGTAATAATTCCATAGGAAAACCCTAATTTCGAGCCACCTTTCTCAATACCTTTGGTGTCTGGTTTTAACCAAGCTAAAGTTGGAGCAATCTTTAATCCGAAATGAAATTTATTATCTTGTGCTTGCGTTTTAGAAGCAAAAATAAATAGTAGAAGTAGTAGTAAATAACGCTTATTCATAATTTTGAGTATTTATAATGCAATGATAATTAAAAAAAAGTTTCTAATTCTATTTTCTTTACTTCAAATATTGTTAATTTCCTGTGAAAACAGTAAAAAGCAAGCCAATATCCCAAACCGAATAGATGTTCCTGACATAAAATTAGATTTAAAGTTTTCAAGATTTGAGAAGGAACTTTTTGAGCGCAAAACACCTATAGATACCTTAGTAATTCAAGATTTGCGTAAAGAATACGGTAAATTTTTTGATCTCTGGTGCTTGAAACTTGCAGGTATAGTTCCACCTACAAGAGAAAAATTAAACGATAGTATTATCGCAAATAATCTTAATCAATATCTTCAGGATAAATATATTCGAATTGTTTATGATGATTGTAAAAAGAAATTTGGTGATATAACTACATTGAAGGGTTCAATTACAGAAATGTTTAAACGATATTCAGTATTATTTCCTCATAAAAATATTCCTGAAATTGTTACCTATATCTCTCCATTTACAAGTAATGTGATGGCAATGGATAGTATGGTAGGTATTGGATTGCACTTTTACCTTGGTGCCGATTATAAATATTATCCATCTCTTCAATTGCCGCAATATATGATGCGTAAATTTAGCCAAGAATATATTTTAACGGATATGATGAAAGGTTGGATCGATAGTGAATATACCAATGATTCAATTCACCGAAGTTTTTTGAATCAAATGATTTATCAAGGAAAGATTCTTTATTCACTTGACCTATTAACCCCAGATATTAATGACTCTATAAAAATTGGATTTACTGAAAAGCAGTTGGATTGGGCAATTCAAAACGAAACCGAAATTTGGGCATTTATAATTGAGCAACAATTACTTTATAACACGAATCCTAAAACGTATTTAAAGTATATTAATGATGGAAATGGTACTAACGGTTTTCCAAAAGATGCACCTGCTCAATTGGGCTCGTTTATTGGTTGGCAAATTGTTCGCTCGTTTATGCATCAACATCCAGAAATTAAACCAGCTCAATTATTTCTTATTCAAGATTCGCAATTATTACTTTCACAATCAGGTTACAAGCCAGCAAAAAATAATTAAAAAATGTTACGATTAAAATCATTTACATTTAATCCGTTTTCTGAAAATACATATATTCTTTATGATGAAACTAAAGAATGTGTAATCATTGATCCAGGCTGTTATGAACCTGAAGAGAAAGAAGAACTTTATAATTTTATTCAAAGTGAAGGCCTTCGTCCAGTAAGATTATTAAATACACACTGTCATATTGATCATGTACTTGGCAATAAATTTATTTTTGAAAGCTTCAATCTTAAACCTGAAATTCATGAATTTGAATACCAATTATTGATGGCAGCGGTACCATACGGGGCACGCTATGGCATTATTATGGAACCATCACCAGAGCCCATTCAAAACTTGAAAGATGGCGAAAAAATATCATTTGGAAATAGTTCGTTGAAAATTATATTTGCTCCCGGACATTCACCTGGAAGTGTTTGTTTTTATAATGACGCTGAAAAAATTCTTATTGGTGGTGATGTGCTATTTAGAATGAGTGTTGGAAGAACTGATTTGCCCGGAGGAGATACCAACACATTGATAAATAGTATCCAGAAAAATATCTTTATATTACCAGATGAGACTATTGTATTTTCCGGGCACGGAGAAGAAACTACTATCGGATTTGAGAAAAAAAATAATCCTTATTTAACAATACAATCCTAATAAAGGTAATTTATGCGGTTATTTCGAGTGTTTCTTATTGCAGCAACAATGATTTTTGGAAATCAATCATTTCTCATAGCTCAAAAACTTACGTTATCTCCTCAAAACTTAGATGATTATGGATTAAATTATTTAAAGGTAATTGGTCAGGATGATAATGGTGTTTTTGTATTGCATAGTAATTTATCGTTGGAATCAACCGTTGATAGAATTGGATTACGAAGTAGAAAATATAGATTTAGTTATTTTGATTTTAATCTAAAACCGCAATGGTGGAAGAATTTAATTTCTCATCCTGAAAGTGCAACCCTGGAGGCAGTTAGTTTTTTTAATGGAAAAGGTTTTGTTATTTCTAGTGATTGGAATAGAAGTGAAAATAATCTTTTGATTTATCTTGATATTTATAATTCGAGAGGTGAATTAGAAATGGCGGGGAAACAAATTGCTTCATTAAATATTGGAAGAAGTGCAAATGTTTCTAAACCCAAAGTTATTTTATCTGCATCAAAATTATATGCAGGAATTTACTTAGAAGAGATTCATGATGATGTTCAAACTATCCATTTAATAACATGTGACACGTCATTTAAAAATATTATACAAAATAAAGCATCAATAAATTATCCTTCAAAAAATATCGAATTTACGGATGTAGTATTAAGTGACCAACAAGATCTTTCTGTATTAGCAACTCTCAAAGAGAGAGATCTTATTAACGATAAGAAAAAGGTAATGAATTTTAAACTTTTTCATTTAAAGCAAGGTGAAAAACAGTTCAAAGAATTTAATGTGAACGATTCTCAGCATCCAATGAATGAAGCATCATTAGCTATTGATCGTTTAAATTCGAAGATTGTTGTTGCTGGATTCTATGCAGATAAAAAATCCTCTTCAGGTGCCGGTATTTTATTTTCATCTTTAGATTTATTGAATCCAGTTGAGTTAGTACAAAAAACTGTTGCCATTAATGGTGAGGCACGCATCAAATTAATTGGTGACCGTAATTCTGGAAATGGTGTAAGTATTTATAATTATCCGATTCAGCGAATTGTATTACGTAATGATGGTGGTGTTGTATTAATTGCTGAAGCAGCTTATTTAAGTGAATATTCTTATTACGATTATTTTACTCAATCCTTTAACCGAAGAGTGGAATACCATTATGATAATGTAGTGGTTTTGTCTATTTCACCGCTTGGAGAAGTAGCATGGAGCCAAGTACTTCGAAAAGATCAAGCTTCAATTGATGATGAAGGTATTTATGCCTCCTTTAGTAGCTTTCTTAATGCTGATCAACTCACATTAATATACAACGGAAATATTGGAAGAGAAAATGAGGTAGAGTCCATTAGAATCGATAATCAAGGTCAATCAGAAACTAAAAAACTAAGTAAAATAAGCGATCGAATTTCTTTGTTGCCAAGGGCAGGGAAACAAATTGATGATGAAACTATCATTGTTCCAGCCATAAATAAAAAGAAAATGTTTTTAGCTAAAATAGTATTCGAATAAATACGTCTATCATAATAGTGAAGTGAATAATTCCTAGTGATGATAGTCAGTTAATTGAATATGAACTGATTGTGAGTAGTAATCGTAAAACTTATTTTTTTAATCTTTGATTTTCTAAACCATAACAGTGTGAATTTGTTTTTTAATCATCAATTATACTAATTTAAGTTTAGATTCATTTGTTTTTAATATAATATATTGATATTTAAATATTTGAGATGTATTTCATTAAATTAGATGTTGAAAAAGTTGATAATTTTCTTAGTAAATGATTTAAATTATACTTAAACCTAAAAAGTTAACCATTACCTTTGCAACCTTATGGCTAAAATAACATTCAATAACCGACAAAGTCCGTTTTTTGATGCACTGCGCATAAAAATCGATCGTTACTTCATTGACGAAAAATTAAAACCTACAGGGAACTTCAAACTTTATTATAAAACTGCAGTTCTTACTTTTTGCATAGTTTCTTTATATACGTTGCTTGTATTTGTAAATCTACCAATATGGTTAGCGCTTACATTATGTGCACTTATGGGAATGAGCTTAGCAAGTGTAGGGTTTAATGTAATGCATGATGGAGCTCATGGTTCCTATTCAACTAATAAAACGGTAAATAATCTAGCAGCTTATTCGTTAAATTTCATGGGTGGTTCTAGCTTTATGTGGAAAATTAAACACAATCAAGTTCATCATACCTTTACAAATATTGAAGGACTTGATGATGATATTGACGTGAAACCTTTCATGCGCGTTAATGATCAACAGCCACATTTTTGGATTCATAAGTTTCAACATTTATATTGGGTAGCTCTATATGGCTTAACGTATTTCATTTGGGTTTTTTGGAAAGATTATGAGAAATATTTTAAAGGAAAAGTTGCGGGTACACCAATACGTAAAATGAAAATGAAAGAACATGTAGGTTTTTGGGCTAGTAAGTTGGCTTACCTATGTTTATTCGTTGCATTGCCTGCTTATACTCAAGGGTTTTTAAGTATGGTAATCGGTTATTCAGTTGTGTTATTTGTTTGCGGATTTACCATTGCAATTGTATTTCAACTAGCACATATTGTTGAAGACACTCATTTCCCTCAAGCAAATCCTGATACGAATAAAATTGAAAGTGAATGGGCAATCCATCAAGTGCAGACAACCGCAAATTTTGCTACTCGTAGCAAACCTATTAGTTGGTTTATGGGTGGATTAAATTTTCAAGTTGAACATCATTTGTTTCCTAAAATTAGTCATATTCATTATCCTGCAATAAGTAAACTAGTAAAAGAAACTTGTTCAGAATTTAATATTAAATATATTGAGTATCCAACTTTCTTAAGTGCTATAATGGCTCATGTTCGTCATCTTCGAACGTTAGGTCAAGCAGCATAAT
>JANPGA010000035.1:0-1675 GCA_031423735.1 Bacteroidota bacterium
AGACTAGGCTCAATTGGAATACCTATGGTTTATGCCCCAATTATAATTTATATTGTTTTAATATTATTAATTCTCTTACTAAGAATTGGTTTATTAATTGGATATATTAAAGGAAATACAATAAGAGTAACACAATACCAATTTCCAAATCTTCATTCAGTTCTAATTGAACAATGTTCTGCTTTAGAAATAGAAAAAATTCCTAATATGTATGTTATGCAAAGTGGTGGAATTTTAAATGCCTTTGCTACATCCTTTATGGGATCAAATTACATTGTTCTTTATTCAGAAATAGTAGAGGAAGTATATAATGATAACGTTGAAGCTGTTGAATTTGTAATTGGACATGAACTAGGGCATATTAAAAGAAAACATGTTTTAAAATCTCTACTATTATTTCCATCCATATTTGTTCCATTTCTTAATTCGGCATATTCTAGAGCTTGTGAATATACATGTGATAATATTGGAGCTGCATTATCACCAAAAGGCATTAAACCTGGGTTATTACTCTTAGCAGCTGGAAAAAATATTTGGAAAAAAGTAGATATTGAAAGATTTACAGATCAAGAAATAACAGAAGATGGATTTTGGTTTTGGTTTTCTGAAAAAGTTTCATCACACCCACGATTAACTAAAAGAGTTTTAAGGTTTAATTATTTATCAAATCCAGAAACAAAACCCACATTAGTAGAGATGACAGATATTGAAGTTGAAATAAATGATCATACTAAATACTTGCCGAAATATTAGATTAAATCAAATTTGTGTGAATTTTAAAAAAAATGAAAATAATTAGTTAATCGCTAAGAAAAACCTAATGCTACTAAAGACCATTCAATTTCAACTTAAATGCATTAAAAATAATATTTCTACATTTTTAATTACTTCATTAATAGCTTTTATTGTTTTGTATGTTGGCTATATCCATGATACAATTATACAAGCTATAAGTTATTTAGCAACCTTAGTATTGTGCATATACATTATTGACCTATTCACTCTAAATAAATCTCACAAGTTTGAAATAATAGTACGAAACCCAAGAAAAGAAACTTTCTATTTTATTGCAACTGTTTTTCTCGGACTAATCTTTTTATATTTTAGATTTTCTAAAACTGCAGATTGGGAACACATAAATGGCTTAGCAAGACTTGTCATTATACCATTAATAATTTTTGTTTTCCCAATAGGCTTAGCAATTATCATGTTACTTTTAAAATATAAACCTAAAGATTTAGGTTTAAGAACCAATGGAGTAATTCAAGCAATTCCAATTATTCTAATTTTTGCTTTGGTTAATAGACTAATTTGTCCAGAGAGCTTAACCTTTGATAAACTGATGGAAGAAAGTGGCGGAAGTATTTGGATGCTATTTTCAGGATTTATTATGGCTGGTTTATCAGAAGAATTTTTTAGAGTAATAGGGCAAACACGAATTGGTGCGTTTTTAAAAAATAATGGATTAGGCTGGATATTAACTTCAACAATTTGGGCATTATTACATGGCCCGAAGTGGTATGGTGAATCGAATGATCTTACAGAAGTTTTATTAAGTTGTTGTAGAATAATTCCCTTAGGTTTAATGTGGGGTTACCTGACGCATCGTACAAAGAATTTTTTACCAGCAACAATTGTTCATGGGATGAATATTTGGGGATTGCAGAATTTTTAA
>JANPGA010000036.1:0-11926 GCA_031423735.1 Bacteroidota bacterium
TCTTCAATAGGTTGAAGATAGAATTGTTTATCAGCATTTAATGGCCTTTTAGAAAAATATTTATCATAAGTTTCTATAATATCTGACAGATTAGGAATATTAAAAGTTTCTGCTTGTCCTGAACAGTCTACTGTTCTTTGATTTGTCTTGGATTTATAAATTTTAACAAGATAATCTCCTTGCTGTAAATTAACTAGTTCCATACTTGCCTTGTTGATTGTAATCACTATTTGCAAAACATTTTTGGTAATCGTAATACTTACTATCTATTCTTTCACAAATTGTTTTATCCAAATTCTCTTATTGGTAATAAGCTGTACAGTATAAATGCCCGTCGAAAGAAAACTAATGTTTGTTTGATGGAAATGATTATCTGTTTTATAAACATCTTGTCCTAGCATATTTTTTATGACCAGTGTTTCTATTGCTATTTTATCATCATCTCCTTTTATAAATAAGTTGTTGCCAACAGGATTAGGAAATAACACAAAAGAACTTTGAAGATTGTTTTCAGAAATATCTGTGCAAGTCTGCACTAATATAGAGTCCAAACCATAACACCCCGTAGCAGTAGATACAGCGAGCCAATATAAACCAGGTGAAGTCACATTGTATTGTGATGCTGTGCTTCCATCCTGCCACAAGTAATTTCCGGCACCTGCAATTGAATTAATTGTAAAAGGTGCAAATGGGCAAAGCAGTGTATCGTTACCAATATAAACCTGCGGAGAGCTGATAGAAGAAACAATTACTGTATCAGTAAAACTATAGTTGCATGCATTGCGGTAATTTAAAACATAAATACCGGGCTGATAAACTGTATAAGTTTGCCCAAATGAAATATTTTGCCAGTTGTAATAATAATTGTAGTGATACCCGGCATTTAATACGATAACTGCTCCACTACACATGGTAGTATCGTTTAAAAAAATGTCGGGTTGGGTATTGTCATATTTTGCAACTAAAATAGTATCGCTAGCTGCACATCCAACTGAGTCGGTAACGGTTAACCATACTGCAATTGTATCAAGCCCGAAAGCAAGATGCGGATTTGCATTAGTGCTACCCAAAAATGTTGCTGAAGGCGGTGTGCTTCCCCATTGATAGCTGAGATAATTCCCAACAGGAGCATAAAGTTGTGTGTACACGTCTTTGCAGGCCGTAAAAATATCATTGCCTAGAGAAATGCTAAAGCCAGAATTAAAATTGGTAATAGAAATGGTATCGCTGGCAGTGCAACCACCTATTCCTGTTACAGTTACACTATACACTCCTGCACCACTTATGGTATCTATGCTTGCAGTTGAGCCTGTGCTCCACAAATAAGTTGAATAGTTACCAGCGATAGAAAGTACAATGCTTGCAGAAGAACAAATGACCGTATCGTTACCTAGATTTATTACCGGTGCATTTACATTAATAAGCAGTGTATCATATAACATACCGTAGCATTCTGTCATTTTTCCAACAATTAATGTATCAATACTATTGGCAGTAAAACTTAATGTAATTTTATTTTGATTGATAGCCACAACTTGATTAATACCATTATAAATCCAACTAGTACTATCGCTGCAACCAATTGAATATTCTACGTTTTGAGTACCAGCACATACCTGATGCGGTCCTGTAATTTTGGGTTGGCCTGAGTCCATACTATTTGCAATAATTCCGGGTAACCCATATAGCGAATAGGATTTGAGCTTTATTCCCTGTAAATTAAATTGGCAACTGCTACCATAGCCGTTAGGGTTATCAATGGAGTAAAGAGAAGGTAATAAATTGGCAGACTGATAATCCTGAAGTGTTCCGTAAATTTTTCCATCAGGTGCTAATTGCAATGCTCCAGGAAATGCAGCAGCATTAAAAGTGGCAACTGTTGCAATAGAGTTACGGATAATAGAATCTATTTGAGATGAAAGGTCATATTGATAAAGTCTGTTAGGTAGTATAAATGAGTTGGCAGCTATTGCAAATAATTTATTCCCATCAGGAGAAAATTCTATTCCATAAGGATATCTCATTAATGGAGTAGAAATATTTTTTAAGTTGGATATAATACCAGTGTTATTATCAAACTCGCCATACTCAATAGTACCAAAATCAAAACAGGCAGAAGCAATACGGTTTCCTTTGGGAGATATTTTAAGAGTAGCTTCTGATCCTTGTAAATATCCAGTAGCCGATTGAGTTAATCCAAGAGCAGAAATAACAGGTGGCATAACTCCACTATCAGTAATGAGATAACTATAAAACTCATTAGATGATGTTCCATTCATATTAAACCCATGTGTTACTATCCATACATCATGATTATTGCAATGTTTAACAGCAGCAATTTGTTCTGTAGATGTATTTAATAATTTAACCAAAGGACCTGTTACTTCACCTAATCCGCCATTCAAATTCATATCTACAATTGCATATCCAAATCCTCCTCCTGTTGGATACCAAGATAGGTCTCCTCCTCCATTTTCAGCATAAAAAACATAGTATAAATTATTATGCAAAGGATGAGGTACAATAAACCCACCTTGCATAGATGATGGTCCTGATGGTAAACTGTCGGACATAGGTTGATTGTTACGGTTAAAAATATGTTGCCCATCAGTATAAAAAAGTAAGTGACCATTCCTGTCTGATACAGTAGCACACCCTTCAAGAAATGACACATAAGTAAATGAAGAGTCCTTTGCTCCATCGCTTAAATTAACCGGTGGCAGCCTATTAAATGTAATGGCATTTACTCTGGCAAAATACCAGTTGTTAAATTGTCCGTTATTACAATCGCCAACACCTATATATTCAAGATTGGACGTATCGGCACAAACGCCATTACTCGCAACTAAGTATAAATTATGTTTGCCGTTGGTTGCAAAAGAGGTAGTAAAAACTGCTGCACTTCCTGATAGTTGTCCGTCTAAAAACCATTGATAATTTGTTGCGCCAGCTGATGAAGTAGTACCAGTTACCGTATTACCAGCTTGAAGATTAAATGGTGTAACTGTAAACGCAGCTTGCACTGGACATTGTACATTAATGGTAAATGTTTTTTGACTAAAACATTGCAATGCGGAATTATATATTTTAAATTTCAGTTTGTAGATTCCTTGTGTAGTAAACGTGTAATTAACGATGGTATCATTAGAAATTACTATACTGTCTAATAACCATTCATACAAAGCAGGAACAGAGGCTGTAGTGCGAGCAGTATCAGTAAATATATCGCCTGATGATAAAACATTATAGAGCGAAGGGTGACTAAAAGAACTAATTGAAAACCCGCAAGGATTAGAACACGCTGTTGATTGTGTTAGCGTGTTTAACAATGTAGAGAGCACTGCATTCATTCTGTCCGATTGCCCTTGTGTAAAACGAGTTTGACAAGTTTGATAACCATAATCCATATAATCCGCAATTAAATCATTTTGGTCTCCAATGCCTCCCATTGAAACTGGACGAAAGGGATTTTGAGAAGTGCTATCATTATCATCTGTAGTACAGGTATTAACGTTAGCTGAACAACTCACAGGAGCAGTAGATGCATCAGGCGGAGTGTCGCATATTTTATCTCCATCGATTAAACAATTGTTATTGGTGCAACCGCCTTCAAATGTATGGTACAGTCCAAGAAAATGTCCTGCTTCATGAATATGTATTTTGGAATTATCAGTTGAACTCCCAAACCAACGTGCTTCATTCACGATGCCAGGAATGAACGTCCCTGAGTAAGGTAAAGTGGCATAACCTGCAACACCAGAACCTACACTTACCGAAGTAATTTCATTGACAAGCCAAATGTTGAGATATGAATTAGGGTACCAGTAATCAGCAAATTTAAGCCCAAAGTCATCATACTCTGCAATCATGTTTGTTAATGTAGTTAACGTTCGGGTAATGCCGGTTGAAAAATTACCAGCTGGGTCTTGCGATGCAAGGCAAAACTGAATTTGTGTATTTACACCCAAGGCATTTGCATAGGCTCCATTGTTTGCAAAAGCATCATTCAAATCCTGTATGCCCTGTATAACTTGAGCATCAGAAATATTTTCAGGACCGTAATAATGCATAATGTGCACTACAACCGGAATATACGTTATTGCACTTGTAGATTGCTGTCCTTTACGTACACTCAAGAAATTATATATAGCATTGTTGAAATTATTTTCGGCTGCTTTTAGCTGAGGTTGATTTCCCTGATACGTTTTTTTCATTTCATCACTCAAACAAACGTGTTGGGCATTTAATTGTTCCGTTGTCGAAAAGGGAGTTGCTTGTTGCGCTTTAAGTGAGTAGGTTAAAAGTAAAAGCAACAAAATTGAAAGATAGTTTTGAGTTATTTTCTTCATAGTTGCATGTGTTTATATCAGTAAGTGCTACTTGTATCAGAAAAGTTGCAGAGGTTATTAAATAAAGTTTGATGTTGTAAATAAGGGCAGTTGCAATTATTAATTTTCTTTTAAAAAAAACCTGCATTTTCTTTTGTTAGCAATTAGCTCAATAGTGTAAAACCTAGTAGCCAGTTTATGAATGTATATTTGAGTGTGACTATTATTGTTTCACAAATTTTTTTATTACCATATTCTTATCTAAATACACTTTTACAAAATAAATTCCATCAGCAAAGTTTGAAATATTTAATTCAGCGAATGAAAGTAGCTAAGTAGGGAACGGAAATTTATTCAACAATCAATTTCTTGCTATAGCTTTTATCACCATCAAATATTTTTATCAGAAAAATTCCTGGAACAATATTTTTTAAATGAATTTCATTTTTTGATGTAGGAAAAATAGCATCTTCAAATATTTTTTTTGCATTTATATCATACACTTGTATTGTTGCCTTATTTGTCAAATTATTTGTCTTTATTTTAAAACCTCCATTGTTAGGATTAGGATATATTATTATATCATCTGGGTTTGCTATTGTATTTATTCCAGATAAAATGCCTTGATTCCATTTAAACAGATAAGCATTCATTTGACCACCACCTGCTACCCCCGAACTGGTTAAATCATAACTATTAATGCCAGGATCAAAATCTATCGTTCCATCAAACCACCCTGTACCATACACATTAAAATCAGCATCAATTGCAATACCTTTACCCGAATCATCATTTCCAAATGGAGTATCTATTCCTCCCATATTATATGCCCAAGCAAAATTTCCTGCACTATTTAGTTTAGCAATAAAAATATCATTTGCTGTTGTAGCTGTTAAATTATAAATGGTTAAGTCGGGATCAAAATCAGCCGTAAGAGCAAAAACACCTGTTGCATAAATATTATTGTTTGCATCAAGATCCATCTCATTTATCTCATCAATTGAAGAAGGCCCACCTATTTTTTTACCCCAAACAAAATGGCCATCTAAATCTAATTTACAAATAAACCCATCAGTACCCCAACCGCCTGAATAATTTATAGAAACCAATCCGGAATCAGGATCAAAATCAGTATTACCCCTAAATACTCCACCAACAAATACGTTTTGATTATTATCAACTTTTATGCTTTTGCCTGACTCCAGCAAATCGCCTCCAAAACTTTTTGCCCACACAAAATTGCCATTGGAATCTAATTTTGAAATAAAAACATCCTCAGCATCTTCACCTAAAAGTGTTGCCGCAGTTATGGGGGTTATATCAAATACAGCAGATCCGGGATCAAAATCAGTTGTTCTCATAAAAAAGCCTGTTGTATAAACATTATCCATCGTGTCAATATCCATTGCTATTGCATTGCTGTATTGACCTCCAGCAAAAGTTTTCGCCCAAATAAAATTTCCGTTTGCATCTAATTTTGAAATATACGGTGATGAGTAACCGCCACTTGATAAATTATAAATTGCTGTTGAATCCGGATCAAAATCTCCCGTTTGAAAAAAAGAACCACACGTATATACATTGCCTGACCGGTCAACTTTAATGGCATTACTCTGCCGTTCACCAGCATCTCTTAACGTGTTTTTTGCCCAAATAAAATTTCCATTTTTATTTAGTTTCAATACAAAACAGTCACGTGAGAGTGTATTACCAAGATTATAAATACTTGGTCCGGGATCAAAGTCAACCTCACCATAGAACACACCGGTAACGTACACATTTTGATTTTTATCCAAAGCAATGCCTCCTATTTGACACGGGTACGACACCCCACCAAAACTTTTTGCCCACACAAAATTGCCCAATCTGTCTAATTTTAAAATATAAATATTTGTTCCAAATCCTCCCCACTGGTCAATTAGAGTTGACATATTGAATACGCCGGTGTCCGGATCAAAATCTGTTGTTACTGCAAACTGACCGGCACTATACACATTTCCTGAATCGTCAACCGCAATTGATTTGGCAAAAGGCCATCCACCAATTTGCTTAGCCCATTGGAAGACTGGTTGTGTTTGAGAAAATGTTGCGATGCTTGTAAATAGTAACACAATTGTGAAGTAGAATTTATTTTTCATAAGAATTAATTTCTTAACTTGTTTATTTTATTTTGTAGAATCTTCTTGTGATTAGAATTCTTATTCCTTCACAAATTTTTTCATCACCACATTCTTATCTAAATAAATTTTTACCTGATAAACACCTTGCTGTAATTTACTCACATCAATATCCGCTTGATTACTATTATTTTTCGTTTGCAAAACAATTTCTCCAAGTGCATTTATGATTTCAATTTTTGAAAAATTAGTTTGTAAGCTTGAGATAGTGATTTTATCATGTGCAGGATTGGGTTGAATGGTGATGTTGTTTTGCAAACTTGTTTCATCCATACCCGTACATACATCAATCATAATAACAAGGTTCATGGTTTCTGTTTGTCCACATTGGTTTTGCATAGTGCAAGTGTAAATGCCGCTATCACTTAACTGTATGTTGCTAAAGTTTAAGATACTATCTGTTTGTGTGGCTAAAGCAGCACCGTTTTTATTCCATTGGTAACTGTTTGCATTGGTGCTATGCACGGTGTAGTTAAAGTTGTGTGTTTCACAAATGGTAAAACTGTCTGTATAAAAATATTTGTAAGAAGGCTTGCGACAGATTTCGATGAGATAACCATTTACATTAGGGTTCGCCCCATAAACAGGAGTAGGTTGTGCTACTGGGATAGGAGTATTTGCAATGAATGTATTGTTTGAATAATCATATTCGTAAAAAGTAGCGTTATTTACTCCATATAGTTTACTGTTAGAGGCTGCAAGTAATCCCCCTAAAATAGGATATAAGCCATCATAGGTACCATTGCTTTGTAAACCGAAACCGTGGATGAATTGAAAACTATTTGCTACAAGGTCATACTCGAAGATATTGCCGTAGTACTGGCAGTTAGGCTGGTAACTATTGGCACCAATGCCGTAAATTTTATTGTTGGCACCAAAGGTTAAATAAAAAACATTGCCTATGGTATCAGGTATATCAGTAAGGAAAGTGTACGCATAGGTTTGTGGGTTGAAGGAATATAGAGTTCCACTATTAGTTGTATATGGGTAACTTGAGGTTTGAGTCGTTCCATACAGCAGACCATTAGTACCTAAAATCATCTTGCCTAATGGGATGTATCCGTAAAGTCCGTTAAAAGTATGTACATAACTGAAAACATGCGTGGTTAAATTATACTCGTAAATTTTCCCATGTTCGCCCATGATCAGACCCAAGGTTGTTAGTCCAAATATTTTTCCATTAGCTTCCACTAATGTGCCTCTTTGATTTGTTGGGTAAGGAAACTGAGCCAATGGCGTAAGAGTATTAGCTGTAATATCGTATTCATATAAATATCCGTTATTAATTTCAGTAGTAAAATAAATTTTACCGTTGGATGCTTGTATTAAACCATCGTATAAATAGAAAAAATTTATATCAGGCAAGTTTATTTTTACTATAAAGGAATCTATATCCGGATTATACTCAAATAAAGTACCGCTGCCATTTAAGCCTCCTGTGGTAGTGGTGCCATATATATTTCCATTAGCAGCCTGTATTACTGAACCCAAGGCTTCAAATCCTGATAAGCTATCAAAGTTGTGGACAATAACAACATTGCCGGCTACTGAATCTGTTTTGAATAAAAAACCGCCTGAAGTTGTTCCACCAGTCATATACCGGGTTGAGCCCCAAAATTCTTTTTGGGCAAAAGCACAATTTAAATGAATCAGAAGTCCTAATGTCGTAAGCATTAAGTGTAATCTATTTTTCATAAAATGATTTTTTTGCATCGTTTGTCTTCAACTTTAAAATTAGTTTTTGTGAAAGCAATTATTACTGCTTCATAAATTTTTTCATCACCACATTCTTATCTAAATAAATTTTTACCTGATAAACACCTTGCGGTAATTTGCTCACATCAATATCCGCTTGATTGTTTTTATTTTTTGTTTGCAAAACAATTTCTCCAACTGTGTTTATGATTTGAATACTTGAAAAATTAATTTGCATGCTTGTGATGGTAATTTTATCATGAGCAGGATTAGGTTGAATGGTGATGTTGTTTTGCAAACTTGTTTCATCTAAGCCAACAGTTGTAATTAAAACGCAAGCGGAAGTGTCGCTGCAATTATTTGTTGAAACAACAACCGCATAATTACCATTGTTCGTTGCTGTAAAACTTTGGTTAATTGCTCCTGCAATTGCAGAGTTGTTGCGGCAATCAATCCATTGGTATGTTGCGTTGTTTTGATTCGCTGTGAGTGTCATTGAGTATTGTGAAACAAAAATGTTAGGAGAAGCAATTACATTTATAGCAAAAGAAAAATTAACTGAATCGCCATAACCATCATTGGCAATTACGCTAATAATAGTACTCCCTGATTGATTTGCAACTGGGGTATAATGCAAAGTATAATTACTATCTATATTGGATATAGTAAAATTTGAAACAGGAAATAGAGTAGGATTACTAGTTGAATAAGAAAACTGCATCGTATCTAAATCCAGATCTGAAATAGTAAACAATACAATTCCCGTTTGATTAAAACAAATGCTTTGATTGTTTGGAATATTTGATAAAACGGGGGCTTTGTTAGGAATTATTTCTAAAAGTTTAGTATAAGCAGGATTTACACCCGTGTTTGGATCATATCCAGCAAATACAAAATTTTGTACCCAAGAAATATTATCACCAGCAATATCATACTCAAACAAATTACCCGGAAATGAACCTGCACCTCCTGACTGACCGCCAGAATTATATGCATTTTTAGGGTAATCAAATCCATAACACATTCCGTATAATTTTCCATTACTATATGTCAGTGCCCCTTTTGGATTTATCATATTATTTCCAAAAGGAAATATGTTATCAAAGTCAACTAATTTGGTATATACATTTGTAATGGGACTCCATTTGAATATGGCACCAAAATGAAAAAAACCGCCAGAACACAAACCGTAAAATGTGCTATCCACTAATGTTAAATCTCCAGTGGGATTGATACCCAAAGTATCATTCAAATCAATTTTATTAGTTATTATGTTTGTAACTGGATCAAATTCATAAATACTACCGAAAGAATTTGAACCAGTCGGTGTTTGTCCTGTGGGCACTTTCCCTAAAGTGGTGCCATAAAACTTCCCATTAAATTCAACCAATCCATTTTGGTCAATAGCGCCTCCGTTAGCAGAACTAAAAAACACATTTGGTGTGATTGTAATTGTTGTAGGATTAAATTCCATAATTGACCCAAATGAACCTCCATTGCCAATGCCATAAAATTTATTATTTTTTAAAGCTAATGTTGTATTTAACGGGAAAATATTTGTGCCAGTAGCTTCAGTTAAAATTTGAAAATTATTATTACTTGGATTCCATGAAAAGAGCCCAGAACCTTGTCCGCCCGCCAGATCTCTATGTGCATTAGCCCAAAAACTTCCAGGTTGACCTTGCGATCTTCCGTAGCTATTAACACCGTAAAACAAGCCGTTATACAAATACAAATTACCTTTAGGTTCTACATTAGTTGTGTAACCATTAAACTCAAATCGATTGGTAAATTGTTGTGTATTTACATCCCATTCAAAAATATTACCATGATGATTATCACCTCCTAAATACGTTAAACCAAATAATTTTTTTCCTACTTTGGTTAAAGAACCTTTCGGATAAGACCCATCGGTAGCTGCTAAATGCACTACTTGTTCTACTTGATTAGAATCGATATTGTATTGATACAACAAGCCTCTTCTATCAGCTCCATTATCGGCAGCAGCAGCAATTAATTTGTTGCCGCTGACCAACATTTTACCGTAAACATTACTGCCGGGTGCTTGCCACCAATTTTCATCTTGATATATATTGCAACCGAAACAATCAGCATGATTATAATATAAATCTACAAATATGCCTGTTGAAGGATTATAGGAAAATATACATCCATTTGCACCAAGTCCTTCCGTTCCGGAGCTGAAAAAAACATCATCCTTCAATGCAAAAGTTCCAACAACTCCATGTGAACTTTGTGAACCACCAAACTGTACTTGTCCCATATCTCGTTTTTTTACAAACAAATTTGTAGCTGGGTTGTACTCAAACAACACACCAAAATGATCATTAATATCTGGCGTTTCATAAGTTCCACCTTCATAGGTAAAACCATAAAATTTATTATTGGTGTGCATGGCTAAACTACCCACTGGATATTGTCCATTAATGCCATTAAAATTATATTTTGTTGTTATCACATTGGTTGCATAATTATATTCGTACAGAGTTCCTAAATCATACGTGCCACCTTTATTGGTCATAGCATATAATTTATTTACACCAGCAGGTATTAGCTTGCCCACGGGATTGCTTCCATTGATACTATCAAAATCATTTTTCTTTGTGTAAATATTTGTTGCCGGATTCCATTCAAACAAAACACCTTTATCGTAGCTACCACCATTGTGTGTAACTCCATAAAAAGTATTATTAATAAAACTCAAAGAGCCATCAGGGTTTTTTCCGTTGATGCTATCCATGTCATATTTTTTGGTGTAAATATTAGTTGCAATATCCAATTCGTAAATAACACCGAAGTTGTTGGCGCCTCCAATCCTTGTAAATCCATATAATTTATTGTTGTTCAAAACCATTCCACCACGTGGGTCTTGTCCATCTGTCCCTGTAAAATCATACAATTCGGTGTAAACATTAGTTGTAGAATCCCATTCAAATATAACACCAGCATCAAACAAACCACCACCAGATGCAGTTCCATAATATTTACCATTATTGCCTGCAACAATATCACATTTTGGGTTTTTGCCTTTGTATTTAAGTTTAAATTGATAATCCACCGTCATTGTTTTCACGCTTGGGTTGACATGGAAAATAGTTCCCTTATGATCTAATCCACCATATTGGGTCATACCATAAAGTTGTGCTGCGTGAGGCGATTGGGCAAATGTTGCAATGCTTGCAAACAGTAACATAATTATGAAGTAGATTTTTTTTTTCATTTTTCAATTGATCTATAACGGTAAGTGCGTTGAGAGGTTAAAAAGTTGCAGCAGTTTTAAAATAGAGTTTGGTGTTGTAAATAATGACAGTTGCAATTATTGATTTTCTTTTATAAAAAAACCTGCATTTTCCTTTGTTAGCAATTAGCTCAATAGTGTAAAACCTAGTAGCCAGTTTATGAATGTATATTTGAGTGTGACTATTACTCTTTCATAAATTTTTTCATCACCACATTCTTATCTAAATAAATTTTAACTTGATAAACACCTTGTTGTAATTTGCTCACATCAATATCCGCTTGATTGTTTTTATTTTTTGTTTGCAAAACAATTTCTCCAACTGTGTTTATGATTTCAATATTTGAAAAATTATTTTGTAAGCTTGAGATAGTGATTTTATTATGCGCAGGATTGGGCTGAATGGTGATGTTGTTTTGAAAACTTGTTTCATCTAAGCCAACAGTTGTAATTAAAACGCAAGCGGA
>JANPGA010000037.1:0-2873 GCA_031423735.1 Bacteroidota bacterium
ACAAAAATAGCTTCTTCTTTTTTTGAAGATTTCTCAGTAAAGATTTCAAAAGCACCATCATTAAATACGTTACAGTTTTGATAGATCTCTAAAAAGGAAGTTCCTTGATGTGAATTTGTACGACGTAACATTTCTTTCAAATGTGTTGGGTCACGATCCATCGAACGAGCGATAAATGTACCTTCAGCACCCATCGCTAAAGCAAATGGATTGAAAGGATGATCGATCGATCCCATCGGCGTTGATTTCGTAACTTTTCCTTCTTCAGATGTTGGAGAATATTGTCCTTTGGTAAGACCATATATCTCATTATTGAAAAGAAGAATATTTACATTAAAATTTCTTCTTAAAATATGAATGAAATGATTTCCTCCAATCGACATTGAATCACCGTCACCAGTAACAATCCATACACTTAAATCAGGACGACTTGCTTTTAATCCACTAGCCACTGCAGTAGCACGACCATGGATAGAATGCATACCGTATGTTTCCATATAATATGGGAAGCGAGAAGAGCATCCTATACCTGAAATAAATACAATGTTCTCACGAGGAATTCCTAATTCAGGAACTACAGTTTGAACTTGCTTTAGAATTGAATAATCTCCACATCCTGGACACCAGCGTACTTCCTGGTCTGTTACAAGATCTTTACTAGTAAATTTAGGAGCTTCCGGATTTTGAGTTGTTGTTTCCATCAATGGATGAATTATAGATTTTAAATTTTAGATTATAAATTATTATGTAACTAATAACTCATAATTTATTTCTGAAGTTCTTCGATCTTTTCAAGAATTTCACTTGTGCTAAAAGGCATTCCTTTTATTTTATTCAAGCCAATTGCAGGAATCATATATTTATCACGAATAATGGATAATAATTGTCCTGTATTCATTTCTGGAATTAACACTTGATCGAAATTGTAAAGGATCTCACCTAAATTTTTAGGAAGTGGATTCATGTAGCGTACTTGTGCATGACTCACATCATAACCTTTTTCTCTTGCATCACGAACAGCACCTTTGATTGGACCGTAAGTAGAACCCCATCCAAGAATTAATAATTTTCCTTTTTCATTTCCACTATCTAATTGTTGTAATGGCGCTGTATCTGCAACTTTAGCAACTTTAGCAGCGCGCATCTTCACCATGAATTCGTGGTTCTCAGGATCATAACTGATGTTACCCGTTTCATGTTGTTTTTCTAATCCACCAATGCGATGTTCTAACCCCGCAGTGCCTGGTAAAGCCCAAGGACGAGCAAGTTTTTCATCACGTTTATAAGGAAGATATCTTTCGCCATCATTTTTCTCGGTAGCGAATTTTGCATTGATAGGTTTTAAATCATCAGCCTTTGGAAATCTCCACGGCTCTGAACCATTTGCAAGAAAGCCATCACTAAGGAAAATTACGGGTGTCATAAATTCAATAGCTATACGACAAGCTTCATATACTGCATGAAAACAATCTGCCGGCGACATTGCTGCAATTACTGGAATTGGAGCTTCTCCGTTACGTCCATATAGTGCTTGGAAAAGATCACTTTGTTCAGTCTTTGTTGGAAGTCCTGTTGATGGTCCACCACGTTGAACATTTATAATTACAAGTGGTAGCTCTAGCATTAAGGCTAATCCCATTGCTTCTGCTTTAAGCGCGATACCAGGACCTGAAGAAGCAGTTACAGCTAATTTACCTCCGAAAGATGCACCAATTGTAGAACAAATAGCTGCAATTTCATCTTCCGCTTGGAAAGTACGTACACCGTAGTTTTTATACTTTGCTAATTCATGAAGGATATCTGTTGCAGGAGTGATAGGGTAGGTTCCATAAAATAAATCGAGACCTGATTTTTGAGAAGCAGCTATTAATCCAATTGCCGCTGCTTGATTACCCATGATATTACGATAAACACCAGGAGGCATTGGAGCTGGATTTACTATATAGCGAGAAGTAAAAGTTTCTGTAGTGTCGCCATAATTATAACCAGCACGAAGTACTTTAAGATTTGCTTCAAGAATGTCTGGTTTCTTGCCAAATTTCTCTTGTAAGAATTTCAAGGTAAAATCCATGTTACGGTTGTACATCCAATATAGGAAACCAAGTACAAACATATTTTTGGCACGATCAACTTCCTTAATTCCTAAACCTGAATCAGTTAAAGCTGTACGAGTCATTTTGGTAACATCGATCGTAATCAATCGGAAACCTTCAAGCGAACCATCTAAAATTGGATTTGCACCATCCGTATAATTTGCCAGTCGTAAATTTTTAGGATCAAAACCATCGCTATTTGCAATGATAGTTCCTCCTTTTTTAAGATGACGAAGATTAGCTTTGAGAGCTGCCGCATTCATTGCAACTAGCACATCACAAGCATCGCCAGGAGAGAAAATATTTACACTCCCAAAATGCAATTGATAGCCAGAAACACCAGGAATCGTTCCTTGAGGGGCACGAATCTCAGCCGGAAAATCTGGAAAAGTGCTTAAATCGTTGCCAAAAAGAGCTGCTGTATTGGTGAATTGTGTTCCTGTAAGTTGCATCCCGTCGCCCGAATCACCTGCAAACTTGATGATTACATTGTCGAGAACTTGATTTTGTTGTTCCATAATGTTCTAATTCAGCTGAAATATAATAGTTGTAAAAATACAATTAAAATGAATTTGAAAATTTGAGGATGGTGTTTTATCAGGAAATCAAGCTGGAAACAATATTGTGTTTGTGCATCTTTAACAATTTGCGAATATTTTCGAAGGGACCAAACTGTTTTTTGATTTCAAATATCCACTTTTTATAAATTTCTATTTTTAAAATTAACTATATTTGAATGAACTTAAATCTTTTATCCAATGAAGCCTAACCTCATCATTC
>JANPGA010000038.1:0-6191 GCA_031423735.1 Bacteroidota bacterium
TGTTGAACAAAACCTTCGGTAGTGATTTTGCTTGTGCAAAATACAAAAATATTTCGTAGAAGGTCGCTCACAATAAATACAAATTAAAATGAGCTTCCAAAAGAAGAGTTACAACACGCTTTTATCACAGGCGAAGTCTAATGTGATAGGATTTACTGCCTCCTATACCAAATTTATTGAACGAATAACGATCGATCAAGGCAGCAAGAGTATGATTACAAATTACAGTAGAAGTATCGCTACCATCGCCTTACACTTTAATAGGGTTCCTCACCAAATAAGCGTTGATGAAATCAATAGTTATTTGTATCGTATGACGGTTCATGAAAAACTTTCAATGAGTTATTTTAAACAAGCTGTTTATGGTTTACGTCATTGGTTCCGACTCTTCGATATGGAGGAAAAAGCGATAGCCATGCCTAGCATAAAGAAGGAAGAAAAACTTCCGGTTGTTTTGTCTAAGCAAGAGTGTAAAGAGTTGTTCAAAGCACCTTGCTCTTTTAAGCATCGGTTTCTATTAACCTTCGCTTATGGTGGTGGCTTACGCATGAATGAACTTCGTATGCTCAAAATTGCGGATGTGGATCTGCAACGAAAACAAGTACATATCCGACAAGGAAAAGGTAGGAAAGATCGGTATGTAGTTTTGTCGAACTTCCTAGCTCAACGATTTGAATCGTATTTAGCATTGTTAAAACCGACAGTGTATTTGTTTGAAGGGTTAACGCCAGGTCAGCCTATGGGAGAACGCAGTATTCAATATGTGATCAGCGAAGCCCTTCAAAAGACATCTATAAAAAAGGCGGCAAGTATGCATACCCTTCGCCATAGCTTTGCCACCCATTTAATGGAAGAAGGTATCGACATCCACAGTATTCAACGTTTGTTGGGCCATAGCGATATTCGTACTACTATTATCTATTTACATGTAGCCCAAATTAAACCTCGTTTAGCACATAGTCCCTTAGATAGTTTGTATAATATTCCACATGATTAAACCAACTTTTGAGTTGGCGAAAATTATACAAGAATATAAGACTACTTTTTTAGAAAAACATACACCACTTAAACAGCATCTACGTGTATTGAATGCGATTGAGCATTGCAGAACAGCGTATATGGGTGGTCATGTGGATCAATGTAACTCCTGTAATCATGTTCGGATAAGTTATAACTCATGTCGTAACCGCCATTGTCCGAAGTGCCAAACCACCAACCGAGAACGTTGGATCAACGCACGACAACAAGACCTACTTCCAACAACTTATTTTCATGTGGTGTTTACCATACCTAGTGAGTTAAATAGGTATTGCTTACATTATCCCAAAGCGTTATACAACATTTTGTTTAAGGCTAGCAAAGAAACAATTATGACTCTAGGTAATGATCCTAAACATTTAGGTGCGCAAACAGGCATGGTGAGTGTATTGCATACCTGGGGCCAGAATTTATCGCTGCATCCGCATGTACACATGATCGTTCCTGGTGCAGGACTAACACCCGCAGGTTACTGGAAACTAGCCAAAAATAATGGTAGTTATTTATTTCCCATGAAGGTAATGCAAGCAGTTTTTAAAGGGAAGTTTATGGAAAAGTTAAAACTATTTTTGGATTCAGAAAATATTTTTCTTGAGCCCTCACTAAAAAAGAAGCTGTATGGAGTAAATTGGGTAGTGTATGCCAAACAGCCTTTCATGGGACCAGCGCAGGTGATAGAATATCTAGGAAGGTACTCACATAAAATTGCAATTAGTAATCATCGAATAAAAAAGGTGAGTGATGGTAAAGTAAGTTTTAGTTATAAAGATTATGCCGATGGATCCAAACAGAAAGTATTGACTTTGGATGCTCAAGAGTTTTTAAGGAGATTTTGTTTACATATTCTGCCGCCTGGTTTTATGAAAATACGACACTATGGTATTTTGGCAAGTCGCGTAAAGCCCAAATTACGTATGCAGCAAATGCTCATGGGTGTATTGGTAATAAGCAAAGAACATGCAGATCAAAAAAATGTTGGATGGAAAGAGATTGCAAAAACAAAATTGAACTTTGATGTGGATGCTTGTCCTTGTTGTAAAAAAGGAAAGATGATCCGTATAAAAATTTTTGAAGCAAATGCTCCACCTCTTAATTTAGTAAAGATGAATTAGTAATAAATTAGATAATATGTAAAATTAATTTTGCCAAAAAAAAGCGAACTGCTCATGTATTGGCCACAACTTAGTAGAAAATAAAAAAAAATAAAAGAAGCCAAGATATTTTTACTTTTAGTGCCTTAAAATATCTTTTTTATTTCTTTTAAGTAATTATAAAAGGAGAATGAGTTTGCATTTCTATTAGATTTAGTTAACAGAATTTTTAAATCCCCATATTAACAGCCATCACTCCCGAAGCTTCTTTCAACACAGGATTAAATCGCACCTCCGCAAATGCGTAGCAGCGTTTAATCCTTATATGTTATAGCCATTGCTTCTTCTTTTTTTTAAATTTGTCTGCAAGTTTTATAGTTAATTTTTTGTCTTTCATTATAAACAATATCCAAATCCAAACAAACAATGCCAATATAAATGAAATAATAGTATTCTGATTAAATATGTCTTTTGCTGCTTGATTTGTTTGAAATTCAGAAAGTGCTTGATTTATTGTCAGACCTTCTTTTACCAATAATGTAATAACAGTCGCCACATTTGCTATTGATATACTTACAATGTTTGTAAGAACAATTAAATACTTTGTCAATTTTCCTTGTCGTCCTTTGAAATAGTCGTAGCCTTTAAGTCCAAGAAATGCTATAATCAAAGCCATTCCCGAGGCAATCCTTTCTAAATAAACTGCAATTAAAACCCAGGCAATAATTCCTGGAATTGAAAAAACAATTGAGCCTAAAAATCCTGTCAAATAATTTTTTTCTTCCGAAATTCTTTTACTTTCAATTTCGTAAAAACTATTTTCTGTCTGCTGAAAGCAACTGTTGCAAAGTATTATTCCAGTGTCGTTAAGGTCGTAATAGTTGATTTTTTGATTTGCCCCACAGCTATGACATTTATTTTGTTCTGATATTTTTAATTTTTTAAATAGGTCAACCAAAAAGTCAAACAAGGAATAAACGGTCTTGAGCTTAGTAAATGTTAAGTTTTCAGCGAATTGAAAAAATATACTGTTGTCTCTAATTCAAAGTTTGTAAACTTTAAATTTTTCTTGTTTGTGTCTAGTTCCGTTTTGATTTGTAGCTTTTGTTGTTCTGTTAAGCTGTCGGTCGTCGCTGTTACAAATTTGAATTGAGGATTGCTTAGTAAGCTTGCGTCTGCAACGTTGAAAAAGTAACCTTTGTAAGGTCCGAATACACCATCTTTTGTTTTATGCCAGTCAAGTTCTTTAGCTATTTTTTTTGCTTTTGGAAAAATCATATTTGACAATTTTGATATTGTATTGTTGTAGTTGTTGTGTTGTCTGTTAGCATTGGCTATAATGTTTTGTAGTTACAAGAAGTTGGCGATTTAGAAGACGAAAACTGTCTGCCACCACTGAACTTGAGCCGAAGCATAAATGTTTATGTAACCACTGAACCGCCAATTTCTTGTAGGTGCTGTTAGCAGATAGTGCTGATTTTATCCATAGAGTTCTTCTAGTTCTAATTTTTTAATTCTTGATGTTATGGCTCCTCTTGTCCGTCCGAAATGTTTAGCCATATCTTTTGGATTTACTCCTTCGCAATACATTGTTGTAAGTTCAGTGTCAAGTTCTGGTGTCCAAGGTTTATAAGCGTCTTTATGTTTTGTTCTTACTTCGTCAACGGAATACGCCTTTTCCGTTTTGCTTTCTAGTTTGGCTGTTTCGGCTGCTTTTGTTTGTTGTTTTTCCTCTTCACTCACAACTTTCATAATGTGAATTTGTGTCGATTTAGGAAAGTCAATAGGCATTAAGCTTTCAGGAATATGAATACTGTTTTTTGTCCGAGTTACTGCAACATAAAGCAAATTGATTTCTTCATTCAGCTTAGTTGCGTTTACTTCTTCCGCTTTCTTGTCTTCATTTAATTTCTCTAATTTTTCCTCTGATATAAAGTCATTCACAAGTTGAATAGCATCATATTCCATTCCTTTACAGCGATGAACAGTCGAGAAAATCATTTCTGCTTTTTCTTTATCGTCATTGTCAACGTGTTTTACTTTAATGGCTTTGATAATGTCAGGGATTTTGTTTCCATACTCTCTAACGATTTCAACCATCATTGCAAGTTGAACATCTTCAGTTTTTTCAATGTAATCTTCTAACTCGCCAAGGTCTTTCATTGCCTTGATAAGTTTGTCTTTTATCAAATGTGTTTTGTTGTTGTAAAGATTGAGAACATCATAAAGTGACGCTCCTTCGTCTGCATAAGTATAAGAATTGATGTTTCCTTCAAAGTAAATATGTTTGATTTTCTTCTTTTCTGTTACATACTCAATGGCTTTAAGCAGTAGTCCAAGATTTGTCCTTGCAAGAACAGCTTTGGTTTTAATTTCTTTACTATTTCCATTTCCTGTTATCGAAATTGTTTGGTGTTCGTTAATGTGTTTTTTGTATTTGAGTACTTCCATTGCAAGATTTGCAATGTCTTGACTAAACCGAAAACTTGTCGACAGATGATACGTTTTGAAGTCCGCTTTTTCAAGTGAGTTTATGGCAAAACGCCAACCATAAATTTGTTGATGAGTGTCACCAACAATTACTTTTGTTGCCTCTTGTTTGAAGAAAACGTCAAGCATTGCTGGTGAAGCATCTTGTCCCTCGTCAAAAAGAATGTAGTCGTAAGGAAGTTTTGGATTAGAAAGCTGAAACTTTTTAAGATAGAAGTCGTGAGTTATTTCAATTTCTCCTTTGTCCATTTTACTCAATAAAAGTCGTGATTGAGAAACTATATAGTCGTAAAATGATGATACGAAAATTTTGGCTTTCGGATCACTAACTGTGTCAAGATAGTTTAAGTCCTGAACCTTTTGTTTGTCGCTGTTGCAGAAGTATGCAATGAATTTATTTATGTGGTTTGCAATTACATATTCTGTGTGCTTTTCTTCGTTGCCTTGCAAATTTAAAAGTTCGGCAATTTCATTTGTCTTATAACCTTGTGGTCTCACTATGTATTCGTTTTTAAATACAATGTGTCTGTATGCAAGCGAATGTGCTGTTTCAACTTTTACGTTGTTAAGTCCTTTGTCGGCAAACTTTTTAGCGGCTTCAAGTTTTACTGACTTGTTAAAAGCCAAATACAGAATTTTACTTGTCGCTGGTCTTGCTTTAGCGTATTCTATAATGGTCGTTGTTTTCCCAGAACCGGCAACAGCATTTATTTTGATGTTTCCAGTCGAGTTAATTATGTCATATTGTTCGGATGTAAATTCCATTTAACTGTAAAAATATTTCGTCAGCAAGTTATGTTTTTTGTTTCTGTATGGTTGTTCAAAACACAAATGCTTTAAGTTAGCATTGTCGTCAAAGCATTACCTATAACGAACAGGGCTTTGTGCAGGTGGTTAAATAGAATTCCGTCTGCCTAGAACCGCTGTTGATTGAAAAACAAATTTACACGATAACCTACAAAAGCCAAATAGAATTCCGTCAAGCTGGAACAAGAGCAAAAAGGAAGTACAAATGTTGATTGTACTTCCGTCTGCCCCACTTGCACAAAACCCAATGTTGGGCGTTCGTTTTTATTTTCAGCCCTTTTATGTCTATAAATTTATCATACAATTGATTACAAAACCATTAATATCAAACTTGTTGTGATTGCTCGTAATTTGGACCATATAAAGACGGCACTTTATTTCCTGAGGCTCTCAGATGTGAAATAAGTTCTCCACGATGATGATACAAGTGATTGTATAAAAAACCTCTAATAACTTGAATTTTAGGCATTGGTCCAAGAAATGTTTGTCCACCTGCACCCATAGTCCAAGGGTTCATATATTGTGTTTCATCAGATTTTTCAATTGCTTTTTGAGCAGCATTAACATTGGCTTCAAATTTTTCAAGAATATTTGAAGTTTTGCTAATGTCGCCTTTGTCATACTTGTAGTTGTCCATATTAAAATTGTCGATATTAAAAGTTTGGTCGTACCAATTGTACACTTCTGCAATATGCGACGCTAATTGTCCAATAGACCAAAGATGGGGTTGTGGACGATATTCCAAAGCACTGTCTGGAATAATAG
>JANPGA010000039.1:0-5257 GCA_031423735.1 Bacteroidota bacterium
TCAACATGGCTTAGACTCAATAGCTAAATTATTTTTGGATACCAATAAACTAAGCAAAGATGGAACGTCGGCGATAACTTTATTAGGGTTTTCAAATGATAAAAAATATTGTGCGTTTGGAATTAATAAATCAGGATCGGATTGGCAAACAATTCAAATTAAAGAATTAGCTACTGGAAAAATTTTTAAAGATGAGTTAAAATGGGTTAAATTTTCAAGTGCCTCATGGTATAAAGATGGTTTTTTTTATAGTCGCTATCAAGAACCTAAAAAGGGAACTGAGTTAAGTGGTACAAATGAAAATCATCAAGTGTGGTATCACGAATTGAATACTTCACAAAAATCAGATAAATTAGTTTACGAAGATAAGGATCATCCATTAAGATATTTTGCAACTCAAACTACTGAAGATGATAAATATTTATTTGTGTATATTTCGGAAGGAACACATGGAACTGAAATTCTTTATAAAGATTTAACAAAACCAGATGACAAATTAAAGTTACTCTTTAAAGGTTTTGAAAATAATTATAGCATAGTTGAAAATTACGGAAGTAGCATTTTTGTTTTGACAAATAATGGTGCTCCAAACAATCATATTATCACTGTAGATCTTGATTATTTTGTTCCTAACAAACCACTTTTACTGCAAGCCAGAGTAATTATTCCAGAAAAAAAGTTTGTACTAGAATCAGCAACATCCTCAGCCAATAAATTAATCTTGAATTACCTTCAGGATGTAAGTTCACATGTTTTTCAATATACATTGGAAGGAGCTTTAGAAGACGAAGTACAACTACCAGGCATTGGAACAGCAACAGGATTTCAAGGATCAAAAACTGATCGTGAAGTGTTTTTTACCTTTACTTCATTTACATTCCCATCTGCTATTTATCGTTATCACCTCGATAATCATCGTGTAACATTATTTAAAAAATCAGGGATAAAATTTAAGTCGGAGGATTATACTACTGAACAAGTTTTTTATCCAAGTAAGGATGGAACTAAGATCCCAATGTTTTTAATTTACAAAAAAGGATTAAAGAAAAATGGCAAGAATCCAACACTTCTAAATGGCTACGGAGGATTTGATGTAAATCTGACACCTTCATTTTCTGCTTCAAGAATTATACTTCTTGAAAATGGTGGAATTTATGCAATTGCAAATATTCGTGGTGGGGGAGAATATGGCGAAGCATGGCACAAAGCAGGAATGTTACTTAACAAACAAAATGTATTTGACGATTTCATTGCTGCTGGTCAATTTCTTGTTGCTGAAAAATATACTTCACCAGATTATCTAGCAATTCAAGGAGGATCAAACGGTGGATTACTTGTTGGAGCCGTTGTTAATCAGCGCCCTGATTTGTTTAAGGTTGCATTTCCCTCCGTAGGAGTTATGGACATGTTACGTTATCAAAAATTTACAGTTGGTTGGGGTTGGATTGTTGAATATGGATCGAGTGATAGTATTATTCATTTTAAAAATTTAATTAAGTATTCTCCCTTACATAATATTACTACCAAAGTTTATCCTGCAACCTTGGTTACAACAGCCGATCACGACGACCGCGTAGTTCCTGCTCATTCGTTTAAATACATTGCAACTTTACAGAAACATCAATTGGGACCATTGCCTGTATTGATTCGAGTGGATATTAAAGCTGGACATGGTGCTGGGAAGCCACTAGCAAAAACGATTGATGAACTTACGGATATTTATTCCTTTATGTTTTACAATATGAATGCGCCGGTTAAGTATTAGAAATTACGCTGGTCTAAATTTAAAATCCCGAATCAAAATGATTTGGGATTTTTTATGCAATGTTTCTTGTATTTCAGTAAGAATATATAAGCTAGAATTTGTTACTTTGCAGCATAGAATAAAACAACAATGAATATACTTTTATTAGGATCAGGAGGGAGAGAACATGCCTTTGCTCAGTCGATTAAAAAAAGCAAGTTGTGTAGTAAATTATTTATAGCTCCAGGAAATCCAGGAACTTCAAAATGCGGAACTAATTTAGAAATATCCGTTTATGATTTTTTATCATTAAAAGAAGTGGTGATTAAAGAACAGATTACAATGGTTGTTGTTGGTCCTGAAGATCCATTGGTAAAAGGAATTGTTGATTTTTTTAATAATGATGAGCAGTTAAAAAAAGTTGCAATCATTGGTCCTTCTGCGGCTGGTGCTCAATTAGAAGGCAGCAAAGATTTTAGCAAAGCCTTTATGATTCGTCATGGCATTCCTACTGCAGCGTATAAAAGTTTTACCGCAAATTATCTTGAAGACGGTTATAAATTTCTTGAAAGCATAAATGCTCCTTACGTTTTAAAAGCTGATGGTTTAGCTGCAGGTAAAGGAGTAATAATTTCTGAAGATTTGAATGAAGCAAAGCAAGAATTAAAGGCAATGCTTACAGATCAGAAATTTGGTAAAGCAAGTGAAACTGTTGTGATAGAAGAATTTCTAAATGGAATTGAAGTTTCTATTTTTGTTTTAACGGATGGGATCAATTATAAAATCCTACCAGAAGCGAAAGACTATAAACGTATTGGAGATGGCGACAAAGGATTAAACACAGGAGGAATGGGAGCTGTTTCACCACTTCCATTTGTAGATAATGCTTTTCTTAAAAAAGTTGAAGAGCAAATAATTCAACCAACTATTAATGGATTAAAAAAAGAAAATATTTCTTATAAAGGATTTATTTTTTTGGGTTTAATGAATGACAATGGCAATCCATCTGTAATTGAATATAATTGCAGAATGGGTGATCCAGAAACAGAAGTTGTTATTCCTAGAATAGAAAATGATATTGTTGAATTATTTCAAGCTGTGGCTGATGAAAAATTAGATACAATAAATTTATCCATTGATCCCCGTTCAGCAGCAACCGTTGTTATGGTTTCTGGAGGTTACCCAGGAAATTTCGAAAAAGGATTTTCGATTAAAGGGTTAGATAAAACTTTAAATACATTTATTTTTCATGCTGGAACTGCCCTTAAAAAAAATGAAATTGTTACAAATGGTGGAAGAGTTCTTGTTCTTACCTCACTAGCAAATACATTAGAAGAAGCATTAGAACAATCCTATACAGCTGCTAAAACTATTCATTTTGATTATGAATATTATCGAAAAGATATTGGTCAGGATATTTTAAAATTAATGAATAAATAAACTTCGATTTCAAAAAATATAATGATTGAAAAAACAAGAGGCATTGTATTATATGTTACAGAATATGCAGAAGCAAGTATTATTGTAAAAGCATATACTGAATCAAAAGGAATGCAATCGTTTCTTGTTAACGGAGTGAGGAAGCAGAAAGCACGTTATGCCCATAATCTTTTTCAACCATTATCTATTCTTGAAATTGTTGCATATTTTAAAAAGCCAGGTGGACTTCATCGCGTATCAGAAGTTAATGCATCGCCACCACTTCAATCTATTCCTTATGATACCATAAAAACAACCATTGCAATTTTTCTTGGCGAGTTATTATATCGTAGTATTCGTGAAGAAGAAACTAATCCTGAATTATTTCATTATATTGATCATGCAGTACAAATGTTGGATATTCATCCCAATACTGTTAGTAGATTTCATTTAAGCTTTATGTTATCACTTACACGGTATTTAGGGTTTTATCCAAGTGGAAGGTATTCAACTGTTACGCCATATTTTGATTTACAAGAAGGGATTTTTCAGGAAACAAAACCCATGCATCCCTTTTATCTTTCCATTATTTTATCTGAAAAATTCGATACGTTGCTTTCTATTTCACTAGAAGATTCAGAAGAAATACGTTTTAGTGGTAGTGAAAGAAAACAATTGTTAGATGCATTAGTTGGATACTATGAATTGCATCATACGCAAGGAATGAGAATTAAATCACATGAAATATTAGCAGAAATACTATCTTGATTTTTAAAAATATTTAATTTACTGGAATTATTTTTTCTATTGGCATTTTATGATTTCTATTAAAAGTAATTTTTGCAGAAAGATAGCCTAACGCAATTGCTAAGGGATAATCACTTATCCAATGAACATCATTATTCATCATTGATAAACCTGATAACCCTACCAAACTGCAACCAACTACTTTAATCCAATTCTTCTCTGGATAATTTAAAATTAAAGTAGATACTGTTGCTGACATAGATGCTAAATGTCCGCTTGGGTATGAATCATAATTTGGAGTATTTTTTTGAAAGGCTGTAAATGCTGGAAATGGTCTCCATTCGCCTCCATCGGTTGTTGCCTTTAATGGAGTTTCTCTTCCTGTTACTCTTTTCAATACTTGGGTAACCACACCCATTGTAATTAGTGATTCTGTTAAATCAGAGGCAACACAAATTGATTTATTATCATGGTTAATCTTGCCAAATAAATACAACCCACCAGCAACAAACATTGATGTTCCACCTTCTCCCAATTGGTAAAACGCTGAATTTAAATTTTGAGGAATTTTTATTATTCGGGCATCCTTAAATCGAACTGGTGAATTAAAATCTTCTTTTGAAGCAAGTCCATTTCGTTCACAAAAACGTTTAACTTCCTTCGACAAATCCTGATCGTATGGTAAAAGAATAACCGTTGTGCCAAGAGTAATTAAAAAACCACCAAGGTTTCTTTCATGAAAAGGTGCAGAAAATATTTTCGCAATATCTTTTGGAACATTTTTTACAAAACTAAAAGGCTTAGGAAGTGTATAATTTGCGGGATCAGTAATTCGCAAACTATCTTTTCCATTATTACTTTGAGAAAATGCTAATGAAGGAATTAAAAAAGCAATATAAAGTGAAAGTATTTTTAGGAGTTTATTATTTAATAATTGCTTCATTAGAAATAAATTATTTATGATGATTTTTTGAATGATGATTCATCCACTTATTAAGAACGTAAGTTAAATATGCCGATCCACCTCCTAAAATAGCTCCACCTATTACGTCGGTAGGATAATGTACCCCTAAGTGCATTCGTGAATATCCAACCCCACTTGCCCATAACATGGATGGTGCAATAATATACCATTTAGGATACGCTATGCTAATGGATGTTGCAAAAGAAAAAGCTTCCGAAGTGTGACCTGATGGAAAAGAATAACTACCTCCATGCACCACATTTTCTATATCGGGATAGGTAACTGCCGGACGTTCTCGTTTAACTACCTTTTTTATAATAGTTGAGAAAACAGCTCCTATGATTAATGATTCCCCAATATAAATAGCTTTATGAATAGTAGTT
>JANPGA010000040.1:0-3328 GCA_031423735.1 Bacteroidota bacterium
CCAGGAACTAATACAAACAGTGCACATATTCCACCAACAATGTAAAACGAATACAACAATGCTTTTTTCAACTTTTCTTTTTTCTCATCGCTATCCATAAATTTCATTACTGCAAGTACGCCCGCAAAAGGAATTGTAAAGGATACCAAAACCAACATCATGGATACTGCCCTAAATTTATTGTAAGCAGGGAAATTATGAAAGAAGAAATCTGTAAGCGCTGGAAAATTTTTTCCCCAAGCAAGTGTAATGGAAAGTAACGAAACACCAATCAACCACCATTTCATTCTTCCTCTCAATAAAAATAATGCTAATACAAACAGAAAGAAAGGTATCGCTCCATTATAAACCGGACCTGATGTCATTGGTTGCATTCCCCAATACAATGGAGCAGCTTTCACAAATGATCTTGCTTGATCTTCACCTGCATTTTGCACCAATGCCTGATACGTGTCTGATTTCTCTCCTAACTGATACGACGATGAACCTCCATTAAAATTTGGAATCAATAAGGTCATCGTTTCCATTTTACCATAACTCCAATCGGTAGCATAATCCTGATCTAATCCAGTACTAGCTTTTTTTGCTGATAATTCTGATGGACTTCTAGTAGAAAAATTTCCATATTCATAGGTTCCCCATAAGCTTGGAATATTTGGAAGTATCGCTAATCCTACTGCTACCACTAAAACTAAACTAGACTTAAAAAACTCAGGAATGGATTTATTAATAACCGCGTTAACTGCTTCACACAAAACTAAAATCACTAATGCTAATGCGAGATAATAAGTAATTTGTAAGTGATTAGCATAAATCTCTAAAGATAAAGCTACAGCGGTTATAATTCCCCCCTGAAAGATTTTCCCTCGATAAGCCATTAAAACTCCGGCAACTACCATTGGTAATATTGCTAACGCGTGCACTTTGGAATCATGTCCTGCTTGTAAACAAACAAATTGATAGGAACAGAAGGCATAAGCAAATGCCCCTGCAATGGCTAATCGATAATCTGCTCGCAAACTAATGATAAGTAAATAAAATCCTATTAAACTTAAGAATATCAAGTTAGCAGGTGCAGGAAGCCACAACCAAAGAATTTGATTCACAAACCGCATTAAATTCCCTGAATAAACCACCGATATCTGGTAAGCTGGCATCCCACTAAACATGGAATTTGTCCATAATGCTTCTTGCCCTGTTTGATTTCTGAAATCAGTAATCTCTTTCGACATCCCAATCCATTGGCCAATATCATGTTGTTGAAGTGCTTTGCCCGATAAAATTGGAGAGAAATATAGCACAGTTACCAATAGAAAGATCCCAATGGCGATCAAATGAGGCTGTAATTGCTTCAATAAAGAGTTTTTCATACACTGTTTAATTCGGACTCCGAAAATACAGCGAAAAAATGAAAAAAAGCCTCTCTTAACTAGTCTTTAATCTCTACATAGTCAACATATTCACCATTATTGGTGCCGGAGCCTCCCTTTTTACCCGATTTCGGTTCTTCTACAGTTACGTATCCCTCAGGTTTTTTAACCTGATTTGGGTCTTGTTGTTGTTGCTGTTGCATGTTATTCATTTTCTTGAATAACCCCTTTGTAATCGCATTCATTACCATGAAAAAAATATACCTTCTGAAAACAGAAAATAATATGAAAATAACCAATAATATTAGAAAGAAATCTGACATTGTTTAAACCTTTTAGGTATAACGTTTAAATGGATTATTTATCGCAAAGGTAAACCATGTTTTATGGTAATTTAACAATTTTCAAATTTATTAAACTAGAGAGTTAAATGAGTAAACTTCGAAATAATATCCTACATTAATATGAATTTTAATGATCAGTATTTTTTTTTAATTGCTTTTTGGCATTTAATTCAGTAACAACTTTTTTACCTGTCTTCGCTTCAAGTTCTTTGCGAGCAACATCTGCAACATTACCCCCTTGGTTTGCCACTACTTTATTATCTTTAAAAGTCTTTGGAGATACGGCTTTAGAAATTTCTTTTGTAGATGCTTCGGCAAGCATATTTAAAATCAATTCAGTATTTGTCATATTATCTCTCAAATTTTCCTTTTTCAATCCTTTAAACATTTTGTACTCCTTTGTAGTTTTCCCTGACCTTGCTTTTGTAATAATATCAGTTAGAGTAGCGAATTGCTGTCCAGCTTTTAATCCTCTGTTTTTCCACTCATCCGTCAGTTCTTTTCGTATTTCAATACTTTTTAATCGTTGGTTAATCCAACTTTCAGAATATCCCAATTGCAAATATTGTTCTAGTGCTCGGTCAATGCTTAGTTCTGGATCCTCCATTTCATCTAATCGTTCAGCGGCAACTTTTGCTAACCAAATTTTAAATGGTTCAGCTTTAGGTGAAGGAATCGACTGAATTAATCTGAAAAGTTGCTCAGTATTAGCTACATCTGTCATTCGCATCTTTCCATCAATTGCCTGCATCTTCAAACCGTTACAATTTGTAACGGTTTCATTACCCTCATCTTTAAGTCTTTTTTTTAATACTCGCCAATAAACTTGCGGATTAGGACTATCGGTTAATATTGCCACTACATCTACAATAGAAAAAAACCAAAGCTGTTGCTCTTCATCCCAAAGTGTTCTTACTCTATTTTCTTCAAAAATTTTTACTGCTTCTTGTTGATTCATTTTAATATTTATTTAGAAAAATATTTTTAAATTTATGTGAATCCTCTAACAACATTAACTTACTGGATCACCTATTATTTTTTTATGCTTTTTTGAATTGATTTAACTTCATTTGATTTTCTTATTTGATCAACTTGATCATATGCTTCTTTCAAATCAGTTTTGATTTTTAATGTTTGTTCATACTTTTTCAATTTATTGAGCAGTTTTTCCAAATCAGATAAAGGTAATAGAACAGATTGCGCTTTTCCAATACTATCACTCACATATTGAATTGCTAATTTCATAATTCAAATTTAAGAAATTAATCTTGTATAATTTGAATTGAATATTTGTTTTCTTTCAGATATAGAATTTCTCTTGGCTTTATTCACCTATTACCTCGATAAATACAAATTTCGCTCTCCATATACCTGCTGAAAGAAATCATCTTCTAAATCATCAATGAAATAAATTGCTTCCCCAGTTGATTTCATCTCAGGACCTAACTCTTTATTCACATCTCTAAATTTCTCAAATGAAAATACAGGAACTTTAATAGCATATCCTTCCATTTGAGGATTGAATTTAAAGTCCTTAACCTTATTCACACCAAGCATAACCTTTGTTGCATAATTTACATAAGGTTCGTCGTAGGCTTTCGCAATAAATGGAAC
>JANPGA010000041.1:0-2480 GCA_031423735.1 Bacteroidota bacterium
GAAAGGCGATCCATTGGATCGCCTTTCTTAGTTAATAAGATATAACAAATATATTAAAGGCGCTTAGCTACTTCATCCCAATTAACAACATTCCAAAATGCTGCAATATAGTCAGCTCGTTTGTTTTGATATTTTAAATAGTAAGCATGCTCCCAAACATCCATACACAAAATTGGTGTTCCTTTTACCTCTGAAATATCCATCAATGGATTATCCTGATTTGGAGTTGAACCAATTTGCAGTTTACCCTCTTTATCTTTCAACAACCAAGCCCATCCAGAGCCAAATCGTGTTTTTCCTGCTTCCGAAAACTTTGTTTTAAAAACATCAACACTACCAAACACTCCATTGATTGCCTCCAAAACCTTTCCTGTAGGTAATCCGCCACCGTTGGGTTTCATCATTTGCCAAAACATGGTATGATTAAAATGTCCGCCGCCATTATTACGAACCGCCATTGGCATCATAGAAATTGTTGCTAAAATTTTCTCCAAAGAGGTTTCCGTAATTTTATTTTCTGTTAATGATTTGTTCAAATTATCAACATATGCTTTATGATGTCGATCATGATGAATCTCCATTGTCATGGCATCTATATGTGGTTCCAATGCATTGAAAGCATAAGGAAGTGGCGCTAATGAAAATGCCGGTCCATCCATTAATAACCCTTTCGCTAAAGAAAATTTACTTCCATTTAAAACTAAGGCTCCAGCAGTTGCGAGTCCTGCAGTACGTAAAAATGCGCGTCTGTTGTGTGATTGATTCATGATTAAATTTATTTATTACTGTTTAAAAAAAATATTTTATCCTAACTGAATAAGAACTTCATTCTTCTCCACTGCCTGACCTTTCTTCACATTAATTTTTCCAACGATTCCATCTGCTACTGCCTTTAAAGTGTTTTCCATTTTCATAGCTTCAAGGATCAACAATGTTTCACCCTTTTTCACTTCCTGCCCTTCAACTACTGGAATATCTACTACTAGACCAGGCATTGGAGCCTTAAGATCAGCGATCTTTTGTGAAGCGATTGCATCTAATCCAAGTTCATGTAACAATTCATCATAACGATCACGTAACTGAACATCAAAAACCTTCCCATTTATACTAATCTGATGGGTCTTTGTACTTCTATTAGACTCTAAAACCTCAATATTATATGATTTACCATTCAACAAAATATGATAAGATCCTAATTTTAATTTTTTTAAGTCTAAAATTAATTCTTCACCGTTTAAGTACTTAGAACCATTTTTCTCCTCGTAACTAAAGCCGTTACCTGTATTTAATGTAGCCTGTATCATTCAGCAAAAGTAACTGAAATTCTTCGCAATAAAATGAATATTATCAGCTTTATACTCCAACATAAGCAGGTTGAAAAAAAATCTGCAAAATACACCAATGAAATGATGGCAACTAATACCTTTGAAATGTTATGCCAATTAGATATCGTGTTTTATGGCTCCTATCCTTTGCAATATTTGCGATTGGAGCTGCCATTTATTTAAAAGACCGCCAAGAGCGCAATTCTTTACAATTTGCTCAATTGGCCGAACAAGCACAGGAAAAATTACAGGGTCAAATTCAGCAATTATATGTAGTGATGAATCATTTAGAGCCATCACTTTCGAAAACATGGCTTACCGAACGATTAATTGCTGCTCAACTTAATCATGAAAATGTTCCTGAAGGAAGTGCCTTTTATCTTTTCGATAAAGGTTCACTACATTATTGGTCGGATAATAAAACATTTGTAGACTCCATTCAAGTATCGCAATTAGTATCAGGAAAAATTTCATTTATTGAAAACGGTTGGTATTACGTCTTAATAAATAAAATCAATAATCAACAATTAATTGGCGTTCTTCCAATAAAACAACAGTATATACTCCAAAATAAATATTTGGTAAACTCTTTTAATCCAATATTAAATTTGCCAGATGACACTCGACTTTTTCAAAGTCCTGCTGCTGGAACATGGGCAATTACTGATAAAGAAAATAATTACTTATTCTCACTTTCTTTTTCTCCCGACTTAAAGATAATCCCAACGACCAATGAAGTTCCAGTTCTATTTGCCATTGGTATTTTCTTTTTAATTCTTGCTGCCTTAGATTTATTAATTCACTGGGGGAAGGCCAAATTAAAATTAGGATTTGTACTTCTACTCGCTTTAATTGCAATCCGATATATAATGGTACAATTTCATTTTCCTGCGCCGTTATATGAAAGTGAATTGTTTAGTCCTAAATATTATGCAAGTTCCTTTCTTTTGAACTCGCTTGGCGATTTACTTTTATCTGTTACTCTATTTTGTTTAATAATTATTTTTCTATACAATTTCTTTAATAGGAAGCCGAATGAAAATGAACCTGTTTTATTCACCTTATCTTCTTTTAAAGTAGTATTAATTTTTCTAGTCACTTTTTTATTCTCTGTTTTTATAAATTATTTGCTTAGTGGATTAATAATTAATTCTC
>JANPGA010000042.1:0-5532 GCA_031423735.1 Bacteroidota bacterium
TAAAGGATTGCCAGGATTACTTGCTGATGTATTGCTCGATAAATATGGAAATGCAATTATCAATACTTGGCTGGCGAGACATGGTCGTGCTGTGGATAGATTAAATCCGGTAGAGATGTTATGCTTCATAGGTAAACGAGGTATGGGCGCAATTGAATTCGAACCCAATACCCCAAAAATAAATTCGATTGCTTCAACAATTGAAATTGGAAGTTTAATTGAGGTTGCTGAAGATATTTTATCAAGTCGAATTAATTTTAATTCAAAACTTCATCCTGATGAAGAAAAAGCTTTGCTCGACATTTTAAAAATTGGAACTTCTGCAGGAGGAGCTCGCGCTAAGGCGGTTATTGCATTTAACGAGAATACCAATGAAATTAGAAGTGGTCAAGCTGAGGCTCCAAAAGGATTTACACAATGGTTAATAAAATTTGATGGTGTAAGTGATAAACAATTTGGATCGTCGAGTGGTTATGGTAGAGTAGAAATGGCATATTACTTAATGGCCAAAGATGCAGACATTGAAATGTCGGAGTGCAGACTGTTTGAAGAAAATGATAGAGCGCATTTCATGACTAAAAGATTTGATCGTGAACCTGATTTAGGCAAACTCCATGTACAAAGTTTTTGTGGTATTCGTCATTATGATTTTAACGATGTAAATCATTATAGCTATGAGCAACTTTTTGAAACCATGCGAATTTTAAGATTGGCATATCCTCAAGCGGATCAACTTTATCGAAGAATGGTGTTTAATGTGATGGGAAGAAATTGTGATGATCACACCAAAAATTTTGCATTTACAATGAATAAAAGTGGGGTATGGAATTTATCACCTGCATTTGACGTTTGTCATGCATATCGCCCAGAAAGTAATTGGGTAAGTCAGCATGCATTGAGTATAAATGGCAAACGAACAAATATTGAAAAATCTGATTTACTAAATGTAGCAAAGCAGATGAATATTAAGAAAGCAGAAAACATCATTACACAAATAAATGAAATAATATCTAATTGGAATCGCTATGCAAATGAAACACGAGTTGAGTCGAAATTAAAACGTGCGATAGAAAAAACATTAATTCAACTTTAGGATTATTCATTACAATTTATTAATTTAGTTTAGAATGTATTCAATTATTGACATAGAAACTACAGGTGGAAGCGCGGCAACGGGAAAGATTACAGAAATCGCTATCATAGTTCATGATGGTGAAAAAGTTATTAAACAGTTCTCTACTTTAGTAAATCCCAAATGCAGTATCCCTTATTTCATCACACAATGTACTGGCATTACTGATGAGATGGTTCGTGATGCGCCAGAGTTTCATGAGATTGCCAAAGAAGTTATTGAACTCACAGAAGATACCATTTTTGTTGCACACAATGTGCGATTTGATTATGGATTTATTAAAGCAGCTTATAAAGATTTAGGATATAATTTTCAACGCAAAACACTTTGTACTGTTCGATTAAGCAGAAGCACCTTTCCAGGATTACCGTCGTATAGCTTAGGAAACTTATGCAAAAGTTTGCAAATCGATTTAAAAAATAGACATCGTGCTTTAGGTGATGCTGAAGCTACAGCAATTTTGTTTAATAGAATTCTAGAGAATAATTCACAGCCATTAACGCCAGAGTGGATTTTACTTGAAACAAAAAAAAGTGCGATCCCTCCTCTTTTAAACGAAAATGTATTAAACAATATTCCAAGTGGAATTACTGGAGTTTACTATTTCCATAATCAAAATGGAGAAATCATTTATGTAGGTAAAAGTATTGATATTAAAACTCGAATTCTTCAACATTTTGCAAATCAAAAAAGCAAAAAGGCAATTCGATTACAACATGAAATTGCTGATATTTCTTATGAATCAACAGGAAGTGAATTAGTAGCTTTATTGCTTGAGTCTGATGAAATAAAACATCATCGCCCGCTCTACAATACCTCTCAAAAAAGAACCAAAGCAATACCCTATTATGGCATTTACCAATCGCTTGATAATGTAGGATATATTAACCTAATTATTGAAAGATTAAAACCTGGAAATCAGCAATTAGCTACGGCAGATAATATGATGTCGGCGAAGAATTTATTATATAAGATTATAGAAAAACATAAACTTTGCCATAGCAAATGTAATTTACATAAAACTGGTGGACCTTGTTTTAATTATCAAATTCATACCTGTTTAGGTGCTTGTTTGGAAGTTGAAAAGCCAGATGTTTATAATTTACGTGTTCAAGAAGCTATAGAAGGATTTAGCTTTCATAATGAAACATTTTTTATTGTTGATAAAGGAAGAACTGCGGATGAAAAATCTGTAGTATATATTGAAAATGGAGAATATAAAGGATTCGGATATTATGACACTTCATTAAATGCTCCAGAAATTGATGAACTTAAAGATTACATAAAACAATATAATCATAACAAGGACATTCAACAGATATTATGTCAATATATGAAAACAGGAATCAAAAAGATTCAAGCAAAAGCATCTGTTTGAAAAATATTTACATTAAAATTAAACGAGCGATAAATAAATTTATATTAAAAATAATTAGAAATTAATTTAGATTTTAAACAATCTATTTAGAATAAAAATATTGGAACGACTACATAAACTTAGAAAACTTTTAAAAATTGAACGTGATGAAGATTATGAACAATATAAAGCACATTTTTCAAGAAATAATATCAATCATCGTAAACAAAATGGTGTTACTTGGTATCCATTAAGTATTATTAATACTGAGATTGGATTAGGACAATATATTTCTATTGATGTAGAACGCACAACAAATCATAACGAACCACATCAATTCTCAGGAGGTAAAATTGCAGCATTGTTTTCCAACGTTCATACTGAAGCAACTCCACTAAATGGAACTATAAAAGTTATTGGTCCAAACAAATTACGATTATCATTAACAATTGACGAATTACCCGATTGGTGTAAAGATGGTAAATTGGGTATTAATTTACTTTTTGATGAAGCTAGTTTCAAGGAAATGGATATTGCTCTTGAAAAAGTTATTTCTGCAAATAACAATAGACTAGCGACATTAAGGGATGTAATGTACTCGAAAGAATCGCCTAAATTTGAGCAAGTCAAAAATTTTATTTCAATTGAAAAATTAAATTCTTCGCAGAATGAAGCTGTAAAATTAATTCTTTCTGCTAAAGATATCGCTATCATTCATGGCCCACCAGGTACTGGCAAAACCACGACATTGGTTCAAGCAATTGCTGAAGTTTTAAAAAATGAAAAACAAGTTTTAGTTTGTAGTTCTAGTAATACTGCTGTTGATTTATTAACTGAGAAACTACATCGCGAAAAGATTTCTGTACTGCGATTAGGAAATCCTGCACGAATTTCTGAGGAAGTTTTAATGAATACACTAGATTCCAAAATTTCTAAACACTCCTCATTTAAAGAGATAAAAAATTATCGTAAAACGGCTGATGAATATTTCCGAATGGCTGGAAGTTACAAGCGAACTTTTGGGAGAGAAGAAAGAGATCAACGAAAACTTTTTTATTTAGAAGCACAAAAAATATTACAAGAAGCACGTAGGTTAGAAGATTTTATTACGGATGACTTATTCGATAAGGCGCAAGTTATTGCATGTACTCCAGTGGTTTCTGCTGGGAGATTAATGCGCAATAAACAATTTACCACTTTATTTATTGATGAAGCCGCTCAAGCATTGGAACCCATGTGTTGGATCCCTATCAGCAGAAGCAATCGAGTGATATTTGCAGGTGATCATTTTCAATTACCTCCAACTGTTAAATCAAAAAAAGCAGAAGCGGAAGGACTAAAGGAAACATTATTTGAACATTGCATGGGTATCGAAAATATTTCAGTAATGTTAAATAGACAATACAGAATGCATCATCTTATTATGAACTTTTCAAATGCTCAATTTTATGGAGGAAATTTAAATGCTGATGATTCTGTAATAGATAAATTATTAAGCAAAAATTCAGATGATCATTTTTTAAATTCAGCTGTTACCTATATTGACACTGCAGGATGTGGTTATACTGAAGTATTAAATCCTGAAAGCTTAAGTATTTCAAATCCTGAAGAAGCAACTTTATTATTAAATCATCTCAAACAATTAATTAAGCAATACCAAACAAGTGAAAATGGAGCACAACCAATTACTGTAGGAATTATTTCACCTTACAAAGAGCAAGTACAGTACATCAATAATTTAATTTCTAATGATGATGAATTAAAAGAATCACCAATTAAAATTATTGTTAAAACTGTTGATGGTTTTCAAGGACAAGAACGAACTGTAATTTACATTAGTTTAGTTAGAAGTAATGATACAAAAGAAATTGGGTTCTTAAATGATATCCGTAGAATGAATGTTGCACTTACACGTGCTAAGGAAAAGCTTGTAGTTATTGGGGATAGTGCGACTCTTGCTAATCATCCTTTTTATAAGAATTTTATTGAATACGCAGAAAGCATAGGAGCCTATACATCTGCATGGGAATTTATTACTTAACCGTTACCTAAATTCGGGCAACCTTTTTTTTACAATCGAGTCTAATTATCAGGATTTTTATGTTACTTTGAAAGACTAGATACCTATCACGTTCAATATGATTCGATTAATTAGCTTATCTATTTTAATATTTATTTATTGCTCGCCCATAAATGCACAAAACCTAATTGCAAATGGTGACTTTGAGGTTTATGATACTTGTCCGAATAATAATGCACAAGTAAACAGGTGCGTAGGTTGGTATCCACTTTTAAATACTCCTGATTACTTCAATTGCAATTTTAATGGTATTGTACCTCAATCATATGCTTATAGTGGCCTTGGGTATATGGGAATGTTAGGTGGAACTACATTAGTACCAAACAAAGTTACGTATAATGAATTAATTAAAACTAAGTTGAATTCACCTGTCATAAAAGGTAAAAAATATCTCTTACAGTTTCAATTAGGGTTAGGATTTTTTTACGATCCAGTAGATTTTGTTGACTTTGGATTGTATTTCTATCCTAAATCTAAACCACTTCCCTATAGTGGATATGCAAATATTTGTTTAAATGAAATTCCTCAAATACTTATTAATACTTTATCGTTAAAAAAATATGCGTATACCTACTTTAGATATTGCTTTGAGGCAACTGAAGATTTTGACAGTTTAGCAATCGGACCATTTTGCAATAACAAAACAATATCAAGTACAACAACTTTAACTTTTTATATGTTAGATGATCTTAAACTTACTGAGTTAAAAGAACCAAAAATTCAATTGTCAGATTCAGTAATTTGTAAAAATGAAATTATAAATTATGATCCTCTAATTGTTGAAGGGTTTTCTTTATTAGAATGGGTATTTGATGGAGGATCACCTCAGACCTCACAAGATTTAAATCCAATAAATATTTCTTATAATACCCCAGGAGTTTATGATGTTAAATTAGTTTTAACAGATGGATGTGAAATTGATACATTTTTATTTAAAAATAAAGTAACAGTAATCGATGACTC
>JANPGA010000043.1:0-3682 GCA_031423735.1 Bacteroidota bacterium
AATAATTTTGAAAATTCAATTTAGCACTCTAATAATGAACTACTTAAAAGAATAAATTGTTTTAGATGAACTTAATTGCAAGTAACTTTCAAGGAATTCATTAATTGTTGATAGATTCTATATTTTTGAGCAACCCAAAAAGCTATTGAAAATCAAGAAATCAATTAGATGGCATTTGAGTTCTAAAATCAAAAAAATATTCTAAAGAATATTAAATTGAGTCGTTGTCTTTCAAACATAAATAAAAATCTTGCTAAAATCGAATCCATATTATTTTATTCGTTTAAAAAATCAATGGTTAATCCAACTTAATAAATGAACCAAGATTCTACAAAAAACTGGTTTGAATCTTGGTTTGATTCTCCATACTATCATATTTTATATAGTAATCGAGATAAAAATGAAGCTGAAACATTTTTAACTAATTTATTAAACAGATTGCATTTACCACATGGATCACAAATTTTAGATTTAGGATGTGGGAAAGGTCGCCATTCGAAATATTTAAATGAAAGAGAATACCGTGTAATTGGTGTTGATTTATCCACTCGCAATATTGAATATTGTAAGCAATTTGAAAATGAGACACTAGAATTTTATGAACATGATATGCGTAAAATTTTCAGGACAAATTACTTTGATGCAGTAATGAATCTTTTTACAAGCTTCGGTTATTTTGAAAGAGATCACGAAAATGAATTGGTAATTCAAACGGCTTCGAAGGCTTTAGTTAAAGGAGGATATTTTGTTTTGGATTTTTTTAACGCACATAAAGCATTAAATGATATCACTCCAATTGAAATAAAAGAAGTTGAAGGAATATTATTTACTATCCAAAAGCGGATTGAAAATGGTTTCATAAAAAAAGATATTTCATTTGAAGTAAAAGGCAAAAAATATAATTTTCATGAAGAAGTTAAAGCTTTATTTCTAGAAAACATTCACACATTTCTAATTAATTCAGGGTTATCCTTATTAGAAAAATATGGAGATTATAATTTAAATCCTTTTAACAGAGAAAATTCATCTAGATTAATCATTGTGGCAAGAAAATTATAATATGCAATTAGCTGATTATTTATTTTTATTTGGAAGTGTGATGATTGGTGGTCTTGCCTACTTTACAATAAAAAACCCTGGTCCAAATTTTTTAAAACTCATTTTATCTTTCTCTGGTGCGTTTCTTTTTGCGTTAACCGTTTTACATTTAATGCCAGAGATATACCATAACAATACTGCTTCTATTGGCATCTGGATTATGATTGGTTTCTTTCTCCAAATTATTATGGAATTTTTCTCGGAAGGTATTGAGCATGGACATATGCACATACATCACGATCATAAAGGAGCATTTCCTACAACTATGATGATAAGTTTATGTTTACATAGTTTATTAGAAGGGATGCCACTTGCAGGAAAATTATCAAATGGTTATAGCGATCGTTCCTTATTATTTGGAATTATTTTACATCATTTACCTGTTGCATTTGCGTTAGTAAGTATGCTTGTTGCATCAGGAATTGGGAATAAAAAAGTAATTATCTACTTATCGCTTTTTGCAATTATGGCTCCATTAGGTGCGTTTTCCAGTAATTTTATTGGTGGAAATATTCTTACAGATTATACAGAATGGTTTGATAAAATGATGGCAATAGTGATTGGAATCTTTTTACATATTAGCACAACCATCTTGTTTGAATCAAGTAGCAATCATCGTTTTAATCTCTATAAAATGGTAGCAATTATTTCGGGAGGATTAATTGGGATTTTGGCAAGTTGATTTCAAATAAATTTTACTCCGTATTCACGGCTTTGATCACTTGATGAAAATACACCTGAAGTAGAGTGCGAATAACAACCCTGAAGTAGAGTGCGAATGCACACACTTCAGGGTTATTTTACTCCTTCACAATTTTTTTACTTCCTACTCTACCATTGCTATCGGTAAATTTTAGTAAATAAATTCCAGTACTCCATCCATTGCAATTGACGGTTTGTGATGATGAAATACTTTTTAGCGTTTTTATTTCTTTGCCTAATGAATTAAAGATTGTTAAATTTAATTTTTCGGATGCATCAGTTGCTGTTGTGTTAATTGTAAAAATATCTTTTGCTGGGTTTGGACTTATAACAATTGAGTAAGATTGAGAGAAACTTTGTTGTTGAATTGCGGTAGTTAATAAAGTATCAGTTACTGCAATAATCCACATATCGGTGGTGCCTAGCGAGGGTTCTGATTTATCACCTCCTATTGGGCTTTTGCTGATGCCACCAACAATATAATGACCAGGACTCATTTCTACAACATGCTCTGCATAATCATCTAATGTACCACCGTAGCGTTTATCCCATAATTTATTGCCTTGGGCATCTAGTTTTAAAAGCCAATAATCATATCCTCCTTTTCCTGGTTCACTAACATCTCCACAGGGCAAACTATCACGCACACTCGCAATAAATAGAAAACCTCCTTCCGATGTTTTAATTCCTTCTACTGAATTAGGTAAAGCACTTTCAAAAGCAGATCCAAGAAGAGTCCTTGAATCATAATCACAAAAAATTCCATTACATCCACCATATCTTTTGTCCCATAATTTATTGCCTAAACTATCAATCATGAGCATCCAAATGGTAGTATCATTTACAGAACTTCCGGATACATCAAAACTTTGTGGTGAATAAGTATAACCAGTAAGCAAATAATTATTGTTGCCAGCATCAATTATTCCTGTTAAAATTTCCTTGTTATTTCCACCGTAGGTTTGTTGCCATAATGGATTGCCAACCGAATCAGTTCTTACTACATACCAATCCCAATGAGGTTTATTATGTACACTCACTGTTTGGTTACAACTAGCATTAGAGGTAGTGACTCCTGCCAATAAAAAACCGCCATCGTTTAAGGGTAACATACTAAATCCTACATCTGATGAATCACCTCCATACAAATGTTGCCATTCATATTTTGCTGGATTTTTAGGATCTAGTTGATAAAGCAACATATCATGATACTTTAATGGAGAAGGATATTGCTGTCCCCCCTCTCCTGGTGAAGCTATAGCACAATTATTGGGAATTACATCGCCACCAATAACTGTAGGTTGCGGATTCGCTCTCCCAAATTGAAATACCTTTCCATTTTTAGCTTTTATATCGTACGTACACATTCCAAATCTAAAAGCTGAATTTGTGGATGGTACATGATAGGTTGAGTCAATTCCTATGTCGAATGTTTTATCCCATTGCTTATTTCCTAAAGTGTCAAACCCAACTGTCCATGTAGCATATTGAGTATAGCCATTTCTTGGCAGCGTAAATGTATCTGTTACATCATAAAGAGCAGTATTTTCTTGCGTAGTAACAGTCATCACTAATGAATCTTCACTAATTTGTGCTAAACTGTTCGGCCAGCGCCTAGCTCCCCAAAAATCACGATCCCATATTTTATTGCCTTTGCTATCGATCATGTATAACCATTCTCCTGTTACATGTAGAAGGATTGGATCCGCATTCATTGATTTATCATACCCTGAATCTGATTGAGTATAACATGCAAGTAATAAACGATTCGAATTTAATTTTAAAACTTGTAACATACTTTCTCTACCTGTTCCAAAAATAGATCCATTGGCTTGTATAGTATTTTCCCAATCTAAAATAACATGCTGTGAATATACTTGAT
>JANPGA010000044.1:0-2693 GCA_031423735.1 Bacteroidota bacterium
CTCGAACCTATGACCTTTGGGTTATGAGCCCAACGAGCTACCTCTGCTCCACCCCGCACTATGTATCTTTAAAAACTGTTTTTCTACTTATTCGATTAAGTGTCCTTTTCTTTTAACCGGGCTGCAAATGTATGAATATAATTGATTTGAAATGCTGTATTTTGCGATTAAAGCAGAAAATATTGAAAATCAATTACATGTAAGATTAAATTGAGCTAATAAAATTAAAAAGTCAGCATTATTGACGACTCCGTCTTTATTAATATCTTCATTACAAGTTGAACAAGCTTGATTAAATAATCCTAATAAGGAAAGAAAATCAATGTTATTAGTAATATGATCATTGTTAAAATCCGCTGGCAAAACATTCGAAATAGTAATTGAGGATGACGTTGCAGAACAATTTCGTACTAAATTAGTAATGGTTACCGAATAACTTTGAAACGACGAAACAGAGATCGAAGGCGTAGTTGCTCCTGTTGACCATAAATAAATATTATTAGCCCCGGCAGTCGCATTTAATGTAATTGAATTTCCGGAACATATTGCAGTGTTTCCTGATGGAGTAATTGCAGCAACAAAATTTGAACAGATATCTAAATCCAAACCAGTGATTACATCTGATCTGAATTTTCTAAGTTTAAGATCACTAAAATCTTTTGCTTGATTGCTATCACCGTAAGGAATTATGGAACCACCATCTGAAATAATTTGCAGCTCTGTAATTGATAATTGACCTAACGAATTATTTACTTGCATCACTCCTTCCATATTTAAAATTCCACCTGCCGTGTTTACAATTTCTATTGGAGCATCATTACTATTACCAGTCCATTTGTATAAATTATTTACACCACCATCATCAACCGGACTGCCAGCCACAATAATATAAGTACCATTTGAAAGTCGAATTATATCACGAATACCTCTGTTATCTAAATTTAATTCGATTGGATTTCCAAAAGTTGGAACACCTGAAGGATTGCCATTATTAAACCATGATTCGAAATTTAATATTGGTGCGATTACTGCATTCGTTCGAAAACTGGTTGGAACTAATGGCGCGCGTAATCCTAAAAATAATGTTGTATTATCAGGTCCAAAAACCATACCCTCAAGAGAGAAACCTGCAATCGCTTTCGAATTTACACCAGGTGCGGCAGATGCTGTAAAATTATATCCATTTAAATCACCCCATGCAAGTAAAGCAGTTCTAATGTTTACATAACCTGCAAAAGAAAAAGTTGCGCTGCTGCCAGTCCCAGTTACGTTAGTTGCAAATAACCGATCACGATTAGGTTTATTATCATATGGCAATTTTCCATTACTCATGGAGCCAGTCCAATACATTCGATTTGCTAATGAAACACTTTTTGTAGCTCCTTCCACATCAACCTCAGGCTTTGCAGGATCTGGCAACGCTAAATTGGAAGAATAATCATAACTCACAAATGGTAATCCTGAAATAGTACGAGAATAAACATTTAAGATATCCAATTCATCATCACCACTAATATAATAATCATTGTCAAGAGGAATTCCATCTGATCCATCCGACATTCCAGTATGCCAAGCAACATGATTTGCTAAAATTACAGGAGAAGCATCGGAAGCAGCATAATTAATTATATACAATGATGTATTAACTCCATCAGATACTGAAATGGAAATATTAGCATATCCTGTACCAATAGGATTTATTTTAACATTTATATTAGAGTCGATAGTTGTTACAATAAGATTGCTTTGCGGAACTACTAATTGATTACTACTATTAACAACAACCGTTAAATTATTAACTGGAGTAATATCATCAAACATTAAAAAATTAATTCCAAGAGTACTTAGTGGATCTGTTAAATCTCCAATTACTCCACTAGAACCGAATGGTGATGCAGGAGAGATCAATACTCCTCTATCAATATAATTTGAAGTTGTATTAACATTTAATTGTATTGTAGGAGCATTAGTTTGAATAACGCATGGATTAAATAAAATGGTTGAACGCTTACTTTTTCCAGGGCTACCAATTTCATTTAACGTAGATAGAAACGAGGATTCAACATCCGCATTTGCTGATAATGTCCATTGAGTAATTGAATTATTTCCTAAACTACTAGCAGAAACAAATCCACTTTTAAGTGTAGTACGAATTGATCCAGGAGAAAAAGTAACATCTCCATAGGTTAGGCGATCAATTAAGGTATTTGTAGCATCGTACAGATTTATTTCATCTTCGCGACCGAGATTATTAGTACATCCGCCAATAATTTTTATACCGGCACATAAATTCCAATTCGTTCTAAAGGTAGCAGCGGATAATTCGGTTAAGATAACTGATTCACCAGGCTGAACTATTCCAAAACCTGTTAAAGATTGAGACCCTGGAAGTCTGCTATTGTCATCATAACTCCATCCAGTCATATCAACAATTGACCCACCAACGTTTGTAAATTCAACATATTCACCAACCCCTGCGGTTCCTCCACCGTTATACATGTATTCAGTGATTCTCATCATACCAATAGTTGAAGAGGCCTGATTAGAAATTAGTGAATTTGAATAAGCGTAAATAGAATTCGGATTAAAAGACTTCAATACTACAAATAGCATTGAAAAAAATATTTTTTTGAGATTTCTCATTGATTTTATTTCAGTATAAATTAATTGGGTAAATTTGAATTATTATCTTA